>JACQZX010000093.1 GCA_016213665.1 Actinomycetota bacterium
ACGGCATTGTCGACCAGATTGCTGATTGCCGAAATCAGTTGTAAGCGATCCGCTTGCAATGCCTCAGAAGTCACTTCGCCGAAACACAGCTGTACACCCAATCCTTCGGCCCGCAATCGGTGGCGCTCGACCGCTTCGTCGAGTAACGAAGAGACAATGACCAGCTCGCGAGTTCCAGGACCGTCGAGCTCGATTCGCGAAAGTTCGAGTAGGTCATCGATCGTGCTGGCGACCCGGTGGGCCTCCTCGGTCATCTTCGCCGCCAAGCGGCGATTCACTTCCGGATCGTCGCTGTCGGCGAGCGCCTCCGCGAGCACTGCCAGTGCCCCGACAGGCGTCTTCAACTCGTGACTGATGTTGGAAACGAAGTCGGTGCGCACGGCATCGATGCGCACGCGATCGGTGAGGTCGTCGATGATCGCCAACCCTCCACCACCCGCGAGCGGAATACCGCGAACAAGCAGCACTTGCTGCGGCGGTCCGAACAGCGTCAGCCGCTGCTCGGCCTGTTCGCCCGCACGGGCCGCCGTCAGTGCCCGCTCGACCGCTTCGTCGAGCAACAGGTCGGCATGGCCGGCGAGGGACGCGGCACGGTTGCGAAACATCATCTCGCCGCGACCATCGACGAGCACTAAGCCAGTTGGCATCGCGTCGAGCCCGAGCGCCAGCTGCTCGACCTGGCCTTCGGCGGCTTCGCGCGCGACAACTTCCCGTTCCAGCATGAGGCGAAGGCGATCGGTCTTGCCCTTGCCGACGAAACTCACGATTCTCCGGAGGACTCGGCCGCGAGGTCTATCACTACCGGTGACCTGGCTGGCTTCTTATGATCGGGAACCCACCCGGTGATCACGAAACGCACTCTCTCGGCGATGTTCACAGCGTGGTCACCGATGCGTTCGTAGAAGCGCGCGACAACCGCCAACTGCACAGCTACCTGCAAATCGATGCGCCCAGCGGCGTGGCTCTCGAAGATCGCCTGGACGAACTGCTTCTGTAGTGCGTCGAGATACGCGTCCATATCGTCGAGCGCGGCTGCCATCGCGTCATCTTGCTCAACGAACGCTGCAATGGTCGCGCTATAGAGATGTTGCGCCTGTTCGCTCATGCGGTTGACGATTCCACGTAGTTTGGGATCGAGTTCATGGCCGTAGATACGCCGGGCGGCCTTGCAAATGTTGCAAATCAAATCGGCGCTGCGCTCGACCTCGGCGATCATCTTCATCAGCGCGACCACCTGACGTAGCTCGGTCGCAACTGGCGCCTGCAAGGCGAGAATGCGGATGCATTGCTCTTCCAGATCGACACAACGCTGATCAATCGCTGCGTCGCCTCGAATGATGTACTCGGCGCCTTCGAGATCACCATCGAGCAGCACGGCAGTCGCCCTCGGTAGCAATTCGACCACTAATGCCGCGAGCCGCGCCAGTTCCGAGCGAGCCTGTTCGAGATCGTGATGGTAGGCCTTGCGTAGCTCCGTCATCACCCAAATCTCCCCGAAACGTAGGCCTCGGTTCGTTCATCGGCAGGCTTCGAGAACATCTGCGATGTGTCGGCGAATTCGACCAATACGCCCGTGCGACGATCGCTTTCCGCGTTGACTTCGGTGGTGAAGAACGCTGTGCGATCACTCACCCGTGCGGCTTGCTGCATGTTGTGGGTGACGATGATGATCGTGTACTCACTCTTGATCTCCTGCATCAGGTCTTCAATACGAGCGGTTGCGATGGGGTCGAGCGAAGAGCACGGCTCGTCCATCAGCAACACTTCCGGCTCAACCGCGATCGCGCGCGCGATGCACAGTCGCTGCTGTTGACCACCTGACAATCCGAGCCCACTGGTCTTCAGACGATCCTTCACCTCGTCCCAGAGTGCCGCCCCCTGAAGCGACCGCTCAACAGCATCGTCAAGCTCGTGCTTGCGCTTCACGCCGGAAAGGCGCGGACCGTATGCAACGTTGTCGTAGATGCTCTTCGGAAACGGATTCGGCTTTTGGAACACCATGCCTACACGACGCCGCACTTCGACGGCGCTCACCTCTGGGTCGTACAGGTCGACACCGCGGAACAAGACCTTACCCTCCACGCGAGCGCCTGGGATGAGATCGTTCATGCGATTGAGACAGCGCAGCACGCTTGACTTTCCGCAGCCGGAAGGACCGATGAAGGCAGTGATCTCGTGATGGTGAATCGACAGGCTCACCTCCCGCACGGCGCGAAAGGTGCCGTAGTAGACCGCGAGATTGTTCGTCGTAAAGACCGACGCGTTCTCGGATTCGGGGGTGAGTTCGCTAATGACGTCCTCCATGGTATCCAACGTCCCGTTCACGATTGCCGCCGCTTCTCGAAGCGGTTGCGCAGCAAGATCGCTGCGCCGTTCAGCAGCAGCACCATCGCCAGCAACACAACGATGGCGGCAGCATTGAGATCTTCGAAGGTGAGACCGGTGATCTTGCCTGGCTTGTTGACTTCATTGGCCCATCCGTAAATCACGATCGGCATGGCCGTGAACTTGCCCTGCAATCTGTCGACCAGTCCCTGGCCGGGAAGGCTCGCCAGGCGACCGGTGATGGCACCGATAAGCAGCAACGGCGCCGCCTCGCCGAGCGCACGAGCCACCGCCAGCATCGTGCCGGTGAGGATGCCCGGCGCCGCGTAAGGCAGAACATGGTCGCGAGTGACTTCCCACTGAGTCGCGCCAACCCCGAAGCCGGCCTCGCGCAAACCGGAAGGAACGGCACGCACCGATTCGGCGGTCGTGATGATGATGATTGGCAGCACCAATATGGCCAGCGTGATGCCGGCGGCGATCACGCTGCGGCCTCCTGTCAGCCAACTCAGACCCTTGACGAACACGACCAGTCCGAGAATGCCGTAGACCACGCTGGGAACTCCGGCGAGATTGCGGATATTGAGCTCGATAAGGCGCGTCAGTCGGTTCGATTTGGCGTACTCCTCCAGATACACGCCGGCAAAGATCCCCGTCGGGAACGCCAACACCACCACGAAGCCGGCGATCATCAGCGATCCCCAGATCCCCTGGCTGACCCCGGCTTTGTCGGGACTGGATGCGAGTTCGCTTGTGAGAAAGCCGGTGCTGCGCTTGTCGAACACCGGTATCGCACTGGCGACAACGTCCCACATCAAAACCGTCAAGACGAACAGAGATGCGAGTAGGCAGAACAACAAAGCGCCGGCAAAGATGTACCCGCGCACATCGCGCTTGGTGCCAGTGAGCGCGGCACGCACTGTGGCGGTGCTCGAGTCTGTGATAGCGACCGTTAGCGACATTCTCAGTCCTAGTAGGCATTCCGGATTTTGCGGACGACACGACCGGCGACCACGTTCAGCGCCAGCGTCATCAAGAAGAGCAGCGCACCGACGAAGAACAGGCTTTGAAAGGCGAGCGTGCTTCCAACGACCTGATCACTTCCGACGGCCAGTTGCGCCATCGCCGATGTCATCGTCAGGCCAGGATCGCGCGGGTCGATTGTGCGCGGCGACTGGCCTAGTCGCCCCGCGGCCAAGGCGGCGATCATCGTCTCGCCGACGGCGCGCGATACCGAAATCAGGAGCGCAGCGGCGATGCCGGAGATCGCTGCCGGGAGCACGACCTTGATGACAGTTGTGCTCCTGCGGGCACCTAAGCCGGTGCTTGCCTCTCGAAGCGATGACGGTACGGAACGAAGTGCGTCCTCCGAGATCGACGCCATCAGCGGCGTGACGAGAATGCCGACCGCGACTCCCGTGACCAGCAGGCTGGTGTTCTGAGTGGTGTCGAAAAGCGGCTCGATCAGGTCGGGGCCGAGTACGCGCAAAGCAAAGAATCCGAAAACAATGCTGGGTATTCCGGCAAGCACTTCCAGAATCGGCTTCAGAACCCTGCGGACCCGCGCCGACGCATACTCACTCAGGAATACAGCCGCGCCGAGCCCGAGTGGTGCGGCGACCACAATCGCGACCATCGAGACAATCAACGTGCCGTACACGATCGTTGGAATGTCGAAGCGACCGTTGCGCGGATACCACCCCGGCACCTTGCCATCATCGATGAGAGCACCGATGCCAGCCTCATCGATCAGTCCAGACAGAAAGGTCCACGCTTCGGTGAACAACGTCCACACGATCAGCACGCTGATCACTATCGAGATGGCGGCGGCAACGAACAGCAGGCCGCGCATGAAGCGCTCCTTGCGCATCCGGCGAGAGTTGCCGCGCAGATCGCCGACGACCAGAGTGGCTGGCATGGAATTCATCGTGTCGTGAGTGATTACGGTCAAGATTCCCCTGCGATGGGACCGGGCACGAACCCGGCCCCATCTTAGGTGGGGGATTTGCTCAGGCCGTTGCGTCGGCCCAAGTGGTGCGGCTGGCCTCGATGCGCTCAGTCGGAATGTCCACGTAGCCGGCTTCGGACACCGCGGCAACGCCCGCATCGCTGAGGTACAGGTCGACATAAGCGCCAACGGCCGGATTGTCGGCGACAGCTGACACGCTGACGTAGATGTACAGCGAGCGAGCCAGCGGGTAGCTGCCGTCAGCGATCGTCTCGACGGTGGGTGCGACGCAACCATCACCCTTGTCAATCTCGATCGCCTTCATCCGATCCTGCTCCGCCGCGTAGAAGGCGAAACCCACCCAGCCGAGGCTGCTGTCGCTTGCCTCGATGCCCTCGACGATGACGTTGTCGTTCGGGCTCTGCGTGTAGTCGTTACGAGCCGCCTTCGGGTCAGTGCCACGATCCGTGGCGATCTTCTTGAACGCGATCTCGATGAACGAATCGAAGGTACCGCTTTCCGGGCCGGGGCCGGTGATCACCAGGTCGGCATCGGGAAACGTCGCTGAGGTCGAACCGAGCTCAGTGGCCAACGCCTGTGCGTCGGTCCAGTTGCCGAAGCCTTCCGCTTCCGGACCGATCAACGCGTACAGCGCTGCGAAGTCCAAGCAGGTGACTGCCTCATTGGCCGGGCTGGTGGCAACGGTGAGTCCGTCGATCGCAACCTCGAGCTCGACGAACTCGATGCCGGCGTCGGCGCACAACGCCGCTTCTTCATCCTTGATCTTGCGCGATGCGTCGGAGATATCGGCTTCGCCGGCGCAGAACTTCGCAAAGCCGTCACCCGTGCCTGGGCCCTCGACGGTCACGGCAAGTTCGCCGTTCGTGAGTTCGTCGGCAAGTTCGCCGACAAGCACCGAGATCGGCTCGACGGTGGAAGAGCCGGTGACGAACACTTCGCCGCCCGCAATTGCCGGGGCACCGGTGGTCGTCGCAGCGTCGTCCGCCGGAGCTGTTGTGGCGGCCGCTGGCGTCGTGGTTGCGTCAACGGCACCCTCATCTTCACCGCAAGCCGCGGCGAACATTGATAGGCCGACAATCGAGGCGAGGACGAGTCGCCCTTTGGATTTGTTCACGTTGTGCTCTCCTATGAGTTGGGGGTTTGAACCGAGGAGAAACGTAGGAGAGCCAAGTGACGGGACCACCACCGTCGAATGAACGGAAGGTAAACAGCTACTGAAGCGTTGCCGTCACGACTTCTGGCGGCCGACAACCCAGCGATGCAGCCGTTCCTGGGCATCGCCCGCATCGAAGGCGGCAACGCCACGCCTGTGCCAGACGCCGTCGGCATCGAGTTCATGACGCACAACGTCGTCGGCCAAGTCGATCGCGAGCACCTGGTCGAGCCACGCCTGGTGCGCGGTATGAGTGACCGGCACTGCCACCTCCACGCGGCCACCAAGATTGCGACCCATCCAATCGGCGCTACCGATGAGGTACAGCGGCGTGTCACTCTCGCCACCATGTTGGAACCGGATGACACGAGAGTGTTCGAGATAGCGACCGAGGATGCTGCGCACATGAATGGTCTCGCTCATCCCTGCCACCTGGGGCCGCAGGCAGCAGATGCCGCGAACGATCAGATCGACCCGCACACCCGCTTGGCTGGCTTTGTAGAGCGCTTCGATCATTCCGGGGTCGGCGAGCGAGTTCAGCTTCGCCATGATGCGACCGTCGCTGCCGAACGTGCACTCGTGCTCGATTAGATCAATGAGTTGATTACGCATGTCGCGCGGCGCGACCAGCAGCGAACGGAATTGCACGTCGCGGCTGTAGCCGGTGAGATGGTTGAAGAGCTCGGTGATGTCGGCGCCGACATCCGGGTCGCAGGTCAGGAACCCGACGTCTTCGTACAGGCGGGCGGTCTTCGAGTTGTAATTGCCGGTTCCGATGTGGCAGTAGCGGCGCAGCCCGTCGTCATCCTGGCGAACGATCAGCGTCGTCTTCGCGTGGGTCTTGAGACCGACCAGTCCGTAAACGACGTGAACGCCGGCACGTTCCAACGTCTTGGCCCACCCGACGTTGGTGGCCTCGTCGAAGCGCGCCTTCAATTCCACGAGCACAGCCACCTGCACACCTCGCTCGGCGGCGCGGACCAACGAGCGGGCGATTGGGCTGTCGCCGCCGGCGCGGTACAGCGTCATCTTGATGCTTTGCACGCGCGGATCGTCGGCGGCTTGCGCGATGAAATTCTCGACACTGCTCGCGAAACTCTCATACGGATGATGCACCAGCATTGCTCGCTCGCGGATCATCGAGAAGATGCTTCGCTCCTGCGTTTCTGCGCGTTGAATGCGAACCGCGGTGACGGGAGGCCAAGGAGTGTCTTTGAGCTTTGGCCGGTTGAGAGCGTGAAGTTGGAAGAGGCACGTCAGGTCGAGTGGGTGCCGATGGGTCGTGACGTCGGCGATGTCGAGATCGAGTTCGTGCACGAGCAGTTCCAGCATCTCGTCGGTGATGCCGTGTTGCACCTCCAAGCGCACCGCTCGGCCAAAGCGGCGGCGACGAAGCTCCATTTCGACGGCGGCAAGCAGGTCGTCGGCCTCTTCATCCTCCAGCGTCAGGTCGGCGTTGCGGGTGACGCGAAAGACGGCCGAGTTCTCGACCACCATTCCCACGAACAGCCTGTGCATCTGGGCGGCGATGATCTGTTCCACCGGCACAAATCGCTTGCCATCGGGTAGCGGAATCAGCCTGGCGAACACATTGGGCACCTTGACCCGTGCGAAGCGGCGCTCACCGGTGTCGGGGTCGCTCACCATCGCAGCCAAGCTCAAAGCGAGGCTCGACAGATATGGGAACGGGTGCGCCGGATCAACAGCAAGCGGTGTGAGCACCGGGAAGATCCGTTTCTCGAACACCGAGATCAGGTGCGCCTGGTCGTCGGCGGCGAGCGATTGCCAGTCGACCAGGAACAGACCCTCGTCAGCCAGCTGTGCCAGCAGGTGATCGAGAACGAGCTCTTGCGCGAGCACGAACTCGTCGGCAGCGACAGCAATCTCGGCCAACTGCGCCTGCGGGGACAACCCATCTGGACCCGCCTGCGTTACACCCGCGGCAACCTGATCCTTCAAAGCCGCAACACGAACCTGAAAGAATTCGTCGAGGTTTGATGAACAGATCGCACAGAACTTCAACCGCTCGAGCAACGGAATTCCGACCTCGTCGGCGAGGGCAAGGACCCGCCGGTTGAAGTCGAGCCAGCTGAGTTCGCGGTTGAGCTGTGCTTCGCCGTTGAGCGGCGCGGCCACTCTCAGACTTGGGGCTCGGGAACGCCGAGCACCCATTCGATCGTGATGCGCTCGCGCTCAGCGTCGCGCACGATCCGCTCGCGGTTGCGTCGGAACTGAGGATCGTCGCGGGGTAGCAGCACCAAGCGGGCCAAGGCACGGGTACGGAACTCGTCGACGAGCGCCCGGTCGCCATAGTCGCCGTAGATCTCCCAGTGAGGCGAGACAGGACCGAGATACACGATTCGCGCGTGGGCCCTCGGTGACTCGTTGACGATGTCGGTCATGGTGGCTCCTGCCCTGTCTGTGACCCGCCAACGAAGGCGGGACGGCCCGGAAAGTGTACCGGCCCGGCCCTTGTTGGGGCCGGGCCGGCAGGGGCGTCGAACGGGTGAGCGTAAGGCAAGCCTTGATCAGGCCGTGATCAGGGCTCCGTCGATGCCGGCCAAGGGATTGTCGCCGGGGAAGAACCCGCGTCCGTCGGGGAAGACGTCGAGCGGCGACTGGGCGAGCGCCGCCATCCGCAGAACGGCAGCGTGCCGGGCCTCGACACCACCGATGGTCATGATCGTCGACCGCAGCGCGGGCGTCGACAACGCCCCTCCGGCATAGACGTACGTCTGCGCCGCCGCCTCCTCAAGCGTCAACGCGATCGTCACGGCGTCGGCTTCGGTCGTGGCCGCATCGAGCGCAGGCTTGACGAGCGCATCGAATACCGCCTGGTTCATCTCGGTGACCGCGGTGCTACCGGCGCCGGTAATCACCCCGTTGAGGGCATCGAGGTGCAGTTGGTGATGGCCGGCGAACATGGTGGCCGCCTGCAAGATCGCCGGGGTGGTGATGAGCCCGGCGGCAATCCCATAGGCATCGACGGCGAGTTTCTCCAGCGACGCGGCCGTCTTGGCGAGTACGAGGTCCATGTTCACGGGAACAGTCGTTGGGGTGTCGCTGGGGGTAACCGTGTCGCCCGGCGCCGCGGTGGTGGTCGCCGACTTGTCGTCGTCGCCACACGCGGCCAGCAGGGCAGCGCCGAGGATCGACGCCCCGCCCATTCTGAACAGGTCGCGTCGAGTTGGCGACGGCACTCCCAGTGCGACGGCACGTTGTTCGGTGCTGATCGACTCGTCGCCGAACAAGCGTCCGAGTGCCGAACGCCACTGCGGCATCGCACTCGTGTTCATTCGGTCGACTGACCGCAGTTGCCGACGGATCTCGTCGCTACTGAAGTCGGTGTTTCGGTGATCGTTGGTCATCGGATTGTCCTTTCGAGTAGTTCTTGCGAGTGAGGTGAGGTTGGTCAGGCCGCGAACACGGCAGGGTCGAGACCTTTGAGTGGGTCACTGCCATCGCCGAGCGCGGCAGCCTCGAATGCATCGGTGGGGAACACTGCAGCCACGTCCTTGCCGAGCGCGAGGCCGAGCACAACCTGATGCTGCGCCTCGATCGGCAAGATCGTCGCCGTCGCAGCGGCGTATGCGGGATCGATGAGGAGAGTCAGCGCAGCGGCGTAGGTGTAGGCCGCCTGGCCTTCCAGGGCGAAGGCAAACTCGAGTGCGCCGGCCTCGTCGGTAATGGCCTGTAGGGCCGGCGTCACGGCGGCAATCAACTTGGCATTGGCCGCGGTCACTGCCATCTCCCCCGCAACGGCACCGAACGCGTCGGCATGTTGCTGGTGATGCGACATGAACAACTCGGCAACCGGCAAGGTCGCGGCGGACAACGCCGGTGCGGCGGCCGTGTAGGCGGCCACCGCCGCCAACTCGATGCTCTGCGCGTAACCGGCAATGCCCTGATCGTCGAACTTGAATGCCTTGCTGCTGCGGACGTGCAAGTCCCTGTGCAGATCGGCTGCCTCGGTGGCGAACGTCTTCATGTTGTTGCGATGAAGCTCGTCGACCTGGGCGGCGAGCGCACGGAACTGTCGGTTGGTGATGTGCATATCAATTTCCTCCTGCGGTTGCTGTTGGTTTGGCTGACTAACGGCGGGTCAATCGACGACGATGGTCCCGGTCATGAACGGGTGGAACGAGCAGATGAAGACAAACGTGCCGGCCGTGTCGAACGTGACAGAGGCCGACTGCTGCGGCTGAATGGCACCGGCATCGAAGTTGCCCGCCGATGTCGCGGTGTGCTGCTGGTTGTCGTTGTTCGTCCACGTAACGGATTCGCCAACGGAAACATGGGTCTCCGCCGGCGAGAAACTGAAGTCGGCGATGCTGATCGAGCCCGAGTCGGCCGGCTCGGCGGTAGCCGGCGGCGCAACTGTCGCGGTGCCGGCGGCGTCATCGTCGGCACTGCACGCACCGAAGACGATCAGTAGAGGGAACAGGGCAAGGTAGTGGGAGCGGCTCATGCCCACCTGTTCGGACCCCAGCTCGATCTGGATGGGAGAATTGCTACCGTGAGCCAAATCCAGTGGCGACAACGCAGCGGGCGATCAGTCATCCTTTTCGCCGCCGACTACGAACTATCAACATGACGGAAGAGGTAGGTGGATTGCGCAGACTTCATGCGGTACCCAATCCCACGACCAACGACGATGTCGATCAGCTCGCGGCAGCACTCGTCAGTTGCGGGCGCGGCGACCAGCAAGCGTTCTCGACGATTTACGACCGGCTGGCACCGCTCGTTCACGGAATCGTCCTGCGCATCGTTCGCGATCCAGCGCAGGCCGAGGAGGTCACCCAAGAGGTCTTCGTCGAACTGTGGCGTATCGCCCCGCGATACGACGCCGGCAAGGGCTCGGCGAAGGTCTGGGCGGCCACGATTGCGCATCGGCGAGCCGTCGACCGCGTGCGATCCGAACAGTCGGCTCGCGACCGCGTCGACCGCGCTGGCGCACACCGGCCTATTGCCCCCGACCCTGTCGCCGAAACCGTCGAGTCGTCGTTCGAACAACTGCGGGTTCGCAAGGCCCTCAACCAGCTCACCTCAGCCCAACGAGAAGCGGTCGAGCTCGCCTACTTCGGAGGCCATACATATCGGGAAGTGGCGACGCTTCTCGATGTCGCCGAAGGAACCATCAAATCACGAATTCGCGACGGAATGATCCGGCTTCGCGACGAGCTGGGAGCATCAGAAGCCTCATGAACCCGAACCCCGACCTCCACCATCTCGGCGCCGCTTATGCGCTCGATGCGCTCGACGATGTCGAACGCGCCGCCTACGAGTCCCACTACCCGACCTGCGAGATCTGTAGCCAGGAGGTCCTCGACTTCCGATCGACAACGGCGGCGCTGAGCGAAGTGTCGACAACGGCACCGTCGGCGGAGCTGAAGGCGAGCGTGATGCAGCTGATCTCGGCGACTCGCCAACTACCGCCTGTCACCGGCCGATTCGCGCCCGAACCGAAGCGCCGGGGTACGGCGTTGTGGGCCGCGGCCGCCGCATTGCTGCTGTTCGTGGCGAGCGCCGCGTTCCTGGTCGGCCGCGCCGCCGAAACCGACGACGCATTCGCCAGTCAGCTCGAGCACGTGCTTGCCCAACCGGATGTTCGCATGCTCGACCTACCCGCGACTTCTGCAGCGACAGCGGGCCACCTACGGGTCATCTGGTCCGCTTCGTCGAATCAAATTGCGATTCTGGGCGACGAACTGCCACCTGCCGACGTCGGCACCGCCTACGAACTGTGGCTGATCGATGAAACGGGCCCGGTGCCCACGAGAATGCTCGATTCCGCAGAAAACGGGGTCGTTCGCCGCATCCTGCCGCTTGCTGGCACCCCCGATACCTGGGGTGTGACCATCGAACCGCAGCAGGGCTCGACCAGCCCGACAGGCGAAATCCTGTTCCTCGGCGACGCCTGAGGGGCTGTTCACATGTCACAGGAGCGCATTACTGGGTTACCAACCTGCTAGACATGTCCCAATTCCGGGGAACTAAACGGCCGTCGCCGGCGTCTATTCGTAGACGGTGGTGCGGTTCCCGGGTCGCAAGGGCTTGGTGCGGGCGCACTACCGCCGCGATCCCCCATCGCGGTCAACTGAGGAGACGCTCATGAAACCGAACCTTCACGCCACCCCCGCCGATCTCACCGCGCTCGTCGAGAACGACACCGCGACCGCCTGGATGAGCCGCGGCAACTGCCGCAACTATCCGCCGGCGACTTTCTTTCCCAGCGACGGCGTCGGTGTCGACCGTGCTCGCAAGATCTGCGATGGCTGCCCGGTGCTGGGTCAATGCCTGGAATACGCGCTGGAGCAACGCATCGAGCATGGCGTGTGGGGGGCATGTAGCGAACGAGAGCGTCGCCGCATTCTCAAGCGTCGCCGAGTCGCCGTCTAGGCGCAACCGGCAGCTCGGTCGCAGCCGCGACCGGGCTGCAAACGGTGATTCAGCTAGTCGTCGGAATTCTTGGTCGAGTCCGCCGACTTGCCGGCTTCGCTCTGACCCGCGGCCAAGCCGTCTTTGAATTCCTTCTGTGCCTTGCCGAGGTTCTTGGCCAACTTGGGCAGTTGCGAACCACCGAAGAGCACCAGAACGATGACGAGGATGAGACCAATCTCAGGAGGGCCGAAACCTGCAGCGAACATGAGACCGATGCTAGCGCCGAGTGCCCGCGGAAGTACAGGCGCCCCGGCGATGGGTCACGCGCTGGTGCGGCGAACGCCCTGCGAGCGCTGACGACGCAGGCGACGACGCTCGCGTTCGGACAGGCCACCCCAGATACCGAACTTCTCGCCGTTGACCAGCGCGTATTCGAGGCAGTCGGTGCGCACGATGCAGCCGCGGCACACCTCTTTGGCCTCGCGAGTGGAGGCGCCACGCTCGGGGAAGAACAGATCGGGGTCGACCCCGAGGCAGTTCGCCTTGTCTTGCCAATCTGTTTGCGGCTCGGATGTGAGTTCGATTTGCATGTTGCTGGCCCCCTGCTCTCAGGCCTCACGGGGTATCGGGAGCGACACCCCTGTAATTACATAGGTGTTATTCTCCCATATCACAAGACGTTCGCGCAAGGGGGGATTAGCCATAGCCACTGACAAGGGACTTTGTGACAAATTCCTTCAGCCGGCGCGGCGGGCGGACCGACCCCTGGCAACGCGCTGCTTGTGCTCGATGAAGTCGACCAGCACGTAGTCGCCAAGAGTTTCGTGGTTGGTGAAGAACGCCCGACCGCGGTTGATCGCGGTCAACTTCTCGATGAACGATCTCAAACCAGAGTCGGCATCGAGCATGAAGGTATTGATTCGTATGCCTTCCCGGGTGCAGCGGACGACCTCGCGCAGGGTTGCCTCCACGGTCGCCGAGACCGGCGGGTAGTTGAAGTACACATCACCGCCAGCAGTTATGTGCGCAGTCGGTTCGCCGTCGGTGATCATGATGATCTGCTTCGTGCCGCTCTGGCGGGCGAGCATCTGCCGCGCGAGTGTGAACCCGTGGTGCATGTTGGTTCCGTAGGCGAAATCCCAGCTCACCTCCGGCAGCTGCGCGACCGTCAGCGTGTAGGCGGTTTCGCTGAAGCCGATCAGGCCCATGTAGTCGCGGGGAAACTGCGAGGTGATCAACGAGTGCAACGCCATGGCCACCTTCTTGGCCGGCAGGAAGTTGTCACGCATCGGCATGCTCATCGACAGATCGAGCATCAACACTGTCGACGAGCGAGTGACGTGCTCGGTTCGTTCGATCTCAAAATCTTCCGGCGACAGTTTCACGGGGGTTTGCTCATCCGGTCCCAGCACCGCGCGCCTGCTCAGCGCATTGCGGATCGTGCGCTGTAGATCGAGGTTGAAGGGATCGCCGAACTCGTAGGTCTTGGTCTCGTAGGTGCGTTCGTGACCTTGCCCCAACGCGTCGATTTGATGCTGGCCCATGCGGTCGTTGGTGAGCTTGCTATAGACATCGCGTAATGCGTTGCTGCCGATCTTGCGTAAACCGTTCGGTGTCAGCTCGAGTCGGCCCTCCTTCTGCTGAATGAGGCCCTGCTCCTCCAACATCCGAGTCAACTGTGCCAAATGATCGAGCGATTGCGCGGCATCGTCACCGAGTAGATCGCGCACCCGATCCATGTCGGCCTCGGCCAGCGCGCCGGGGCTGGCGGCATTGCGCAACAGGTTCTCCAGTTGGTCGAGGTCGCCCAGTTCCTGCATGGTCTGCATTGCCTGCGCCATGCCCATCGGGTCACTGCCCTCGAAGCCGTACTGCTGGCCCCATCCCATCTCGGGAAGTAGCTGCTGCAGATTGCGACCCAACTGATCCATTTGCCAGCGCAGATCCATGTCGGACAGCAACTGGTCGCTCAACTGCTGTAGCTGCGCCCGCTGCTCGGGACTCATCGAATTGAGCATCGCTTGCATCGCCGCCATTCGGCGCGCGAGCTGTTGCAACAGCTCATCGAGGTCACGCGGGTCCTCGGGAAAGAAGTCGCCGTACTGCGCCATGAAATCGTCGAAACCTGGATCGTCGCCACGCATGCGTCGCTCGATCATCTCGTTGAGCGCAGCCATCATGTCCTTCGTGCGCTGCATCTCAGCACCGGAAACGCTCTGCATCGACGATGACAGCTGGTCGAATGCCTGTTGCATGAGCTGTTGCCGCAGTTTGTCGAGAAGCTGCTCGAAACGTCGCCGCGCATCGCCGCTCTCGAAGTCGTAGACCGAGAGCTCGCGCACCTTGCCGGCGAGGTCGTCGGGCAGTACCCCCAGGCGGAAATTGCGATCGGCGGCTGAATCGCGCGCCGCGCTTGCCCGACGTTCGTCGCCGCTGCGTTCCGCCGCCGCCGTCGCCTGTTCGATGGCGTGACGCTCCTCGTCGACGATGTCGTTCAGTTCGTCGGCGATCTCCTGGTAGACGCCGCCGAGGTCGTGACGGTCGAGTCGCAGCCGGCGCTGTTCGCGAAGGCGGTCGAGCATCTCGCGCAAACCCGGCAGACGCTCGCCGTTGCGGTCGCGAACACCGTCGTTGAGCAGGCGCCGCAAGGCAGCGTTGACGTCACCGTGGTAGAGCACGTCGTCGGTCAACTGGTCGAACAAGCCGTCGGCGTCGAGATCGAAGCCCTTCTGCGTGCCATCCCAGCGCGAGTAGGTGAACCGACCGGCCATTGCCAGAACCTACCCAACAACGACCTCGGGGGCGGCGCCGAATCCCCGCCAACGAGACAGGAACCGAGACTTTGTGAAATGCTTCACGAGGGAGTCGGCGAGCTAGTACACTGAATCCATGCGTGTTCCGCGGACGTTTGCCTTCGTAGACCTTTCCGGGTTTACCAACTACACCGCCGCCTTTGGCGACGATGCCGCTGGCCGCATCCTGGGCGCCTTTCGCACGATCACCCGTGAGGTGGCCAGTGAACGCGGTGTACGAATCGCCAAGTGGCTGGGCGATGGGTGCATGGTCGTTTCCATCGAGCAGTCCAACGCCATTGCCTTCGCTCTCGATCTCGAACGTCGCTCGGCCGAGGTGTGCGCTCCGCTCTCGCTGCGGGTGGGCATTGCCAGTGGCCACGCACTGCTATTCGAGGGCGACGACTACATCGGCTCGGCGGTGAACATGGCCTCCCGCCTTTGCGACGCGGCCGGCCCGAATGAGGTGTTGCTGCCGACGATGCAGCTCGAGCGCCTTCCCGAAGGCGTGCTGGCATCGGCACACGGCGACCTCGACCTGCGCGGGTTCCCCGGGTCGATCAGCGTGGTGGTGCTCAGTGGCACCCCGAAACTGTCGGCCAGCACCGACACCGGCGAGCTATGGACTCGCAGCCCGTTCCTCGCTTGAAGTTTCACTAGGCGGCGCGACTCGCCGTCGTGTCATTCCTTGTGTGTCATTCCTTGTGTGTCATTCGTAGTCGAGGGCCGCGACTCGCTCCGTGTCCTCGTAGTCCTCCCACATCACCAGTCGTCCCCACCGCGCCAGCAGGAAAGCCACCGCGCGATTGTTGTATCGATCGTGGCCGTCGGCGCCTGGAATGTAGACGTGTACACGAACGGCAATGCGAATTCGCCACGGTGGACCGTTGACCAGCACGTCCTCGATGACGAACTGGATGCCTTCGTCGACGAATCGTTGCGCGAAGCTCATACATTCATCGACTCCGCGGTGCGTCGCGTACGGCTGGCGACCCTTCACCACCGGGCGGTACATCGCGGCCCACGAGTTGTTGCCGGGGAACATCAGCTCGGCATCTGGCGCGGCCATCTTGAGCAGCAAGCTCGGGTCGCCGTTGTTGAGTCGCTTGACGGCCAAGCGCAGCAGCGCCCGTACCGACGCCTTGTACATCGCGGCTTCAGCCGCGCCCGCGATAGGTTGCGGCACCTGAGCCGGACACGCCGTCCTTGTTCAATCGCTTCGAGAGATGCAGACCCTCGAGCACGAACTCGACCGCAGCCGCGATCGCCGCAGGTGATTCATCGCCGCCCGCCAGCGAGATCACTGCCGTGCGCAACGCAGGCAACTCGTCGGTCAGGCGAGCCAACTCACCGGATGCGACCTCCTCACCGGCGTGGGCGACCAATCCCGCTTCGAAAGCGTCGACGACCTCGCGAATCTGATCGAGAGGTGTGTGCTCCTTGAACACGGCAAGCACGGCCGCCTTCACCAGGTTTTCGAGAATGACTCCTTCGCGACCTTCCTCCAAAGACTCGATCTCGACCTTGCCACTGGTGCTCGCGGCAAGTGCGGCGAGATCGCAGACGCGCGGAACGACCGACGTTTCACCGGCGCGCAACCCACGACGCAGCGCGTTCGCGGCGAGTACCTCGACGTTGCTCACCGACAGGCGCACGCTGACACCGCTGCGCTGATTCACATGGTTGCTGGCGCGGGCAAGTTGGCTGAATGTCGCAACGACACGCTCGATGTACGCAGGCACGCGCACGGTGACGTCGCCCACCGACGCCGCGCGCGCTTCTTGGCGCATGATGGCAACCTCGGTGTCGACATCGAGCGGATAGTGCGTGCGGATCTGGCTGCCGAAGCGATCCTTCAAGGGCGTGATGATGCGGCCGCGGTTGGTGTAATCCTCGGGGTTTGCCGAAGCCACCAGCAGAATGTCGAGTGGCAGGCGAATCTTGTAGCCACGTATCTGCACGTCGCGTTCCTCGAGCACGTTCAGTAGTCCGACTTGAATGCGCTCGGCAAGATCGGGAATCTCGTTGATTGCAAAGATGCCGCGGTTGGTGCGCGGCACGAGTCCGTAGTGAAGCGTGAGTTCGTCGCTCAGGTAACGGCCTTCGGCGACCTTGATCGGGTCGACCTCGCCGATGAGATCGGCGATGGATGTGTCGGGCGTGGCGAGCTTCTCACCGAAGCGTTCGCCGCGGTGCACCCATGCGACGGGAGTCGCGTCACCCAGTTCAACGATCAGGTCGCGCGCATGCTTGCTCACGGGGTTGTACGGGTCGTCGTTGATCTCACTACCGGCGATGATCGGCAGCCACTCGTCGAGCAGACCGGTGAGGCTGCGGATGATGCGAGTCTTGGCCTGCCCCCGCTCGCCCAGGAAGATGATGTCGTGGCCGGCGAGAAGCGCATTCTCCAGCTGCGGCATCACGGTGTGCTCGTAACCGAGCACACCTTCGAACAGCGGTTGCCCGGAGGCGATCCGCTCGACGGCATTCCGACGGATCTCTTCCTTGACGGGCGTCGATTGCCAACCGCTGGCCTTCAACTCCCCCAACGTCGCTGCTCGGTTCGCCATCCCCGGACGATACCGGCACCACACCCCGACCACGACAACCGCCGAACGCGCCTCGGGTCGAGCGGTTTCTGGGGCTGATTCGTCCCAAATCGGTTTCTGGGGCTGATCTGTTCCGGAAGCCGGGAGCAAGACCGCTACAGAACCCGTGTCCAGCGTACGCTCGCGTTCGTGGAGTTGTCGGAGTCATGGAGAGCCTGCGTCGCCGACGACGAAGTCCGGCGCGTCGGCATCGGCCTCGATCACATCGACGACGGGTGGCCGCAGGTTCCGGTGCCCGGCCACTGGCGCTGCACCCCGGAGTTCGGAGCCAGCGACGGCCCACTTCTGTACCGACACCGTTTCGACCTCGAGCCACCGGCCGCGGGGCGACGACGCTTCGTGACGCTTGAAGGCGTTTTCTACCAGGCCGATGTCTGGCTCGACGGCGCCTACCTCGGCGACCCGGAGGGCTACTTCTTCCCGCATTCGTTCGAAATCACCGGGCTCAGTCGGTTGGCCCGCGAGCACGTGCTGGCCGTCGAGGTTTCCTGCTCGCCGCAACGTCAACGCGCCGCCAAACGCAACATCACCGGAGTTTTCCAGCACTCCGACACCATCGATCAGGATTGGAATCCCGGTGGCCTGTGGCGGCCGGTGCGAATCGAGGAGACAGGCGAGGTGCGCATCGACCGCCTGCGCGTGCTGTGCCGCGATGCCAATGACGCTCGCGCGCACCTTCGTATTCACGTGCGGCTCGACTCCGACTTCACGCGCACCGTCACGCTGCGAACCTCGGTGACAGATCCAAAGTCGTCGGACAAGAAGGTGATCGCCGAGCACTCACGTTCGGTTGCGGGTGGCATGAACGAAGTCGATTGGGATGTTGATGTCTACGACCCGGAACTGTGGTGGCCATGGAGCCTTGGCCCGCAACCACTGACCGACGTAACCGTGCAGGTCCTCATCCAGCGCAACGAGCGAACCGACAGCGAGGCGAGTGATAGCCGCACGTTGCGCATCGGTCTGCGCGAGGTCGCCATGGTTGACTGGGTGTTGTCGGTGAATGGCGAACGGCTGTTCAGCAAGGGAGCAAACCTCGCTCCCACCCGCGCCGCGCCAGCCGAGGCGACGCCGGCGGAGGTTCGCCGCGACATCGAATTGGCACGCGACGCCGGACTCGACCTCGTTCGCCTGCGCGGACACATCGGTCGCCCCGAGCTCTACGACGCCGCCGATGAGTTAGGCATGATGGTGTGGCAGGACTTCCCACTGCAGTGGGGTTACACGCGCACGATTCGACGCCAGGCGGTGCGCCAGGCACGCGAAGCGGTCGATGCGCTCGGCCACCATCCGAGCATTGTGCTGTGGTGTGCGCACAACGATCCGTCTCCCACCATCGGCTCAGGCGCCGGGGTCGCCGGCAAATCAATCCTGGGCAACATCGCCCGCCAACAGCTGCCGGGGTGGAATCGCACAATTCTCGATCGCTGGGTGAAGCGGGCATTCGAGGCCGCGGATGAAACACGCCCGGTGATCGCCCACAGCGGCGTCGCGCCGCACCTGCCCCGCGGCCGTGGCACCGACAGCCATCTCTCCTTCGGCTGGCACCACGGCGACCTCGCCGATCTCGACGGATTCGCGGCGTCGATGCCACAGATGACCCAGTTCGTGAGTGAGTTCGGCGCTCAATCCGTACCCGCGTCGGCCAGTTTCATGCATGAAGAGAACTGGCCGGAACTCGATTGGAATGGCCTTGCCCGCCACCACGGCCTGCAACTGCAACCGCTTGCGCAGCTGGTGCCACCAGCCGACTATGACCGATTCGACGATTGGCGGACGGCCACCCAGCATTACCAAGCGGAGGTGCTGCGGCATTACATCGAGACGTTGCGTCGGCTGAAGTATCGCCCGACTGGCGGTTTCTGCTTCCTCAGCCTCAACGATCCGGCCCCGGCCGTTTCATGGAGCGTTCTCGACCACGAACGCCAACCCAAGCTCGCTTATCAGGCGGTAATCGAAGCCTGTCGACCAGTGATCGTCGTCGCCGAGCGAATGCGAGACGCGCTCGTCGCCGGCGAGGCAGTGGCGCTCGACGTGCATGTGATCAGCGACCTTCGGGTTCCACTCGACGACGTGCGCTGCACCGCCAAGCTCCGTTGGCCAGGCGGCGGGCACGAGTGGCAGTGGAGTGGTTCGATACCCACCGACTCGTGTGTGCGGGTTGGCACAGTGCAGTTCGTGGTGCCCAATGTTGCCGGTGCGCTGTGGTTCGACCTGACACTGGAACATCCCCACGCAGCTGCAACCAACCGATATGCAACCACCGTGATCGATCGCCCCAACTCGGCGGCGCGCATTACGTCCGGCTGATCAGCGCCCGATTCTTCAACTTCGCCGAGAGATAGTCCTTGTTCATCAGCGCGATGAAATCGATGCTGATGCTCTTCGGGCACGCCGCTTCGCATTCGCCGTGATTGGTGCACGAACCGAAATACTGCTCCATCGTCTCCACCATCGCCTCGACCCGACTCCAGCGCTCCGCCTGCCCTTGCGGCAGCAGATTGAGATGGCTCACCTTTGCGGCCGTGAACAAGCTGGCGGCGCCGTTGGGGCAGGCTGCGACGCAGGCACCACAACCGATGCAGGCCGCCGCGTCCATCGCCGCTTCGGCCACCGGTTTCGGCACCGGCGTCAGATTCGCTTCCGGTGCTCCCCCGGTGGTAGCAGTAATGAACCCGCCAGCCTCGACGATGCGATCGAAAGGTGCGCGGTCGACGATCAGGTCCTTGATGATCGGAAATGCTGTTGCCCTCCACGGCTCGACTGTGATCGTCTCGCCGCTGCTGAACTTGCGCATGTGCAGCTGGCAAGTGGCCGTGCCACGCTGCGGTCCGTGGGGCTGACCATCAATCATCAACGAGCAGGTGCCACAGATTCCTTCGCGGCAGTCGTGATCGAACGCAATTGCCTCCAGCCCTTCGCCGATCAATTTTTCGTTGAGCACATCGAGCATTTCGAGAAACGACGCTTCGTCGCTGATGCTGTCGATGCGATAGCTCTGGAAGCGACCGGGATCGTCGGGGCCACTTTGCCGCCAGATCCGCAGGACCAGGTTCTCGAGATTTTTCACTTGTAGCTCCGCTTGGCGAGGTGGATCGTCTCGAATTTGAGTTCCTCTTTGTGGCGAACGGCCTTCATTGGATCGCCGGTGAATTCCCACGCGGCAACGTGCGCGAAGTTCGCGTCGTCGCGTTGGGCCTCGCCTTCGGAGTCTTGGTATTCGGAACGAAAGTGTCCGCCGCAGCTTTCACGTCGTTCGAGGGCATCGCGGCACATCAACATTCCGAGTTCGAAGAAGTCGTCGACGCGACCGGCTTTCTCAAGTGTCTGATTGACGCTGGCTCCGTCGCCGGTGACGCGCAGGTCGGTCTTGAATTCTTCGTACAACGCCGGCAGATCGCTGAGCGCCTGACGCAGCCCGGCGGCAGTGCGATCCATGCCGCAATGCTCCCAGATGATCTTGCCCAGCTCACGGTGAAACCAATCGGGCGAACGCGAGCCACGAATGTCGAGATAGTTCCCGAAGCGCGTGCTGGCAGCCTGCTCGGCAAGCTGGAACTCGGGGTGGTCAACTCCCGGTATCGGCTTGTTCAGCATCGGCGCCAGGTAGTTACCGATCGTGTAAGGCAGTACGAAGTAGCCGTCGGCGAGACCTTGCATGAGCGCTGAGGCTCCCAACCGGTTGGCACCCTGGTCCGCGAAGTTCACCTCGCCCGCCGCATAGAGGCCGGGGATCGTGGTCGTCAGTTCGTAGTCGACCCACAGGCCGCCCATCGTGTAGTGACTGGCCGGATAGACGCGCATCGGCACTTCGTAGGGCACCTCGCCGGTAATGCGCTCGTACATCTCGAACAGGTTGCCGTAGCGCTCCGTGATCACGTCGCGGCCGAGGCGACCAATAGCAGCCGCGAAGTCGAGGTAGACCCCGTTCTTCAACGGACCTACACCACGCCCGCTGTCGACTGCCCGTTTCGCCGCGCGCGACGAGATGTCGCGGGGAGCGAGATTGCCGAAGCTGGGATACATCCGTTCGAGGTAGTAGTCGCGTTCGGCCTCGGGAATTTGCGACGGGCTGCGATCGTCGCCCTCGCGGCTGGGCACCCAAATGCGACCGTCGTTGCGCAGGCTTTCGCTCATCAGCGTCAACTTCGATTGCGTTTCATCAGCTTGCGGGATGCACGTTGGATGGATCTGCGTGTAACAAGGATTCGCGAAGTACGCACCCTTGCGGTGCGCCCTCCATGCGGCCGTGATGTTGCAGGCCATCGCGTTGGTGGAGAGGAAGAACACGTTGCCGTAGCCGCCGGTGGCGAGCACGGTGGCGTGGGCAGCATGCGACTGCACCGCACCGGTGACGAGATCGCGGGTGACGATGCCGGCGCAGCGACCGTCGATGGTGACAACGTCGACCAACTCGCTGCGGTTCCACAACTTCACGTTGCCGAGGCCGATCTGACGAGCGAGTTGCTGGTAAGCGCCCAGCAACAGTTGCTGGCCCGTCTGTCCGCGGGCGTAGAACGTGCGCTGCAGTTGCGAACCGCCGCAGCTGCGCGTGTCGAGCAGACCGCCGTATTCGCGGGCGAAGGGCACGCCTTGCGCCACCATCTGGTCGATGATGTTCACGCTCACCTGTGCGAGGCGATAGACGTTGCCCTCACGCGATCGGAAGTCGCCGCCCTTGATGGTGTCGTAGAACAACCGCTGCACACTGTCGCCGTCGCCGCGGTAGTTCTTCGCCGCGTTGATGCCACCCTGCGCCGCGATGCTGTGTGCCCGGCGCGGCGAATCGTGAAACGTGAAGACGTGTACGTCGTAGCCGAGTTCGGCGAGTGTCGCTGCCGCCGAGGCACCTGCCAGGCCACTGCCGACGACAATCACCTTGAAGCCGCGTTTGTTGTTGGGGTTGACCAACTTCATGTCGGCCTTGTAGTTGTCCCACTTCTCGGCGATCGGACCCGGTGGAATCTTGGCGTCGAGCACGACGCGGGGCGACGGGCGAACCGGTGACGACCGCGCCGCCGGCTTCTTGGCGGCCGGCTTCTTGGCGGGTGCCTTCTTGGTCTTGCGCTCTGGGCTCATCTGCTCACTCCCCGACGATTCCTGCTAGCACCGCGATCGGGAACGAGACGTTGCCGACAACAACGATGGTCGCAATTCCGACGGCAAGGTACCGGCGCCATTTGTTGAAGCGAGGATTGTTCCACCCCATTGATTGGAAAAGGCTCCACGTTCCGTGGAACAGGTGAAAGCCAAGTGCAATGTTGGCGACGATGTAGAGCGTCGCCACCGGCACCCGTTCGAAGCTACGCACAACATTGCCGTACACATCGCCGCGCACGAACACGCCGTCGTTGCCCGTGCCGTTCCACCAACCCCACGTGAGGTCGGCGAGGTGCCAGAACAGAAACAGCACAACGATGACGCCCGTCCAGCGCATCGTGCGACTGGCGAAGTTGGCCACCTGGTAGTCACGTGGGCTCTGGTACTTCACCGAACGGGCGTTGTGGTTCAAGATCGTCAGGCCGTAGGCCGCGTGAATGTGCACGCCGACGGCGGCGATCAGGCCCAAGCGCATCAGCCACAACGCAACGGTGCGCGGCAGGATCGGCACCAGCAACTCGCGCAGGAACTCGCCGTAGTGGTTGAAGTCGCCGGCGCCGAGTTACATCTTCAGGTTGCCCACCATGTGGGCAACCACGAATCCGATCAGCATGATGCCGCTGATCGCCATTGCGTACTTCTTGCCGACGGCTGTCGAATACAGATCGAGAAGGAAGAACTTGCGCCGCTTCTTCTTGGCCATCGCCGTACCGGTGACCGGCGGGCGGGACTGTGTCACCTGTGCCATCGGCGTGAACGGTAGCCGTCCACCCCACCCCAACAACGAACCCGCCACCGTCAAATTCCGGGCGTCAGTTCGCCGGATCGTCCGGGAGTCATTACACTCTCCACGTTCAGTAACCAGCGTGACCTTCGGGCGCGCCCGAGATGTCCGGGAGATCACCGGTGCCAGCACTCATCGCCGAAGGCGGCTATCAGGTATTCGAGTTGAAGGGTGGCGAATGGGCCATCTTGTTCCTCTCGGCTGCCGCCGCCTTTCTTGCAATCGCCGTCGGCCTCTTCCTGGCCAGGTTGGTCCTCGCGACCGACGAGGGCTCTCCGAAGATGAAAGAGATCGCCAAGGCGATCCAGGAAGGCGCTCTCGCCTACCTGAAACGCCAGTTCAAGACAATCGCCGTCATACTCGTGCCACTTGCTGCGATCGTCTTCTTCACCTCGACGGCGATCAACAAGCCCGACGACGGTGGGGCCGCGCTGTCGTTCGTGCAGTCCGGTCTGTTCCGCACGGTCGCGTTCCTCCTCGGCTGCCTGGCCTCCGGTTTCACCGGCTACATCGGCATGACGTTGGCCACTCGCGGCAATGTGCGCACGGCAGCGGCCGCGCTCACCGGCAGCATGCCCAAGGCACTCACGGTCGCCTTCCGCACGGGAGGTGTTGCCGGCATGTTCACCGTCGGCCTCGGCTTGCTGGGCGCGACCGGCATCATCATGGTCTTCCAGAACACGAGCTCGGCAATACTCATCGGCTTCGGCTTCGGTGGTTCGCTGCTGGCACTGTTCCTGCGCGTCGGTGGCGGCATCTTCACCAAGGCCGCTGATGTCGGCGCCGACCTGGTCGGCAAGGTCGAAGCCGGTATCCCCGAGGACGATCCGCGCAACCCGGCCACTATTGCCGACAACGTCGGCGACAACGTCGGCGACTGCGCCGGTATGGCCGCCGACCTGTTCGAGAGCTACGAAGTCACCCTCGTCGCCTCGATCATCCTGGGTGTCGCCGCCTTCAACTCTGTCGGCGCCAACCCTGCCCTTGGTCTGATGTTCCCCCTCGCCGCCCGCGCCATCGGCGTCATCGCATCGATCGCCGGCGTGTTCGCGGTGAAGGCCAAGGAAGGCGAGACCAACGCGCTGAAGCCGATCAACAAGGGCTTCCTGGTCGCCGGTTCGCTCACGCTGCTGGGCACGCTGGCCGTCGCACTCGTTTATGTCGGCAACGACAACAACGACAATGCCGGCTGGAAGTGCTTCGGAGCAGTCGCTATCGGCCTGATACTCGCCCAATTGGTGAGCCGCCTGACCGAGTACTACACGGGCACGCACTTCCGGCCCGTACAGGAGATCGCCGAGAGTTCCGAAACCGGACCCGCTACCGTCGTGCTTTCCGGCACTGCCAGCGGCATGGAAAGCTCGGTCTACGCCGTCGTTGCCATCGCAATCGCCATCGGCGCGTCGCTGGCGCTCGGCGGCGGCAACCTCACCTTCTCGCTGTATCTCGTCGCACTGTGCGGCATGGGCATGCTCGCCACCACCGGCGTAATCGTTTCCGAAGACACGTTCGGTCCGGTGAGCGACAACGCGGCTGGCATCGCCGAGATGAGCGGCGAGTTTCACGGCGAGCCGGAAAAGATCATGGTGGCACTCGATGCGGTCGGCAACACCACCAAGGCCGTTACCAAGGGCTTCGCCATCGGCTCGGCGGTCATCGCCGCCGTCGCTTTGTTCGCAAGCTTCATCGAGACCGCCGGCGACGAACTTGGCATCGAGATCGACCCCAACAACCTCAAAGACGGGGTGTTCAAGGCCAAGGAACTGATGATCAACGTTGCCGACCCGAAGATCTTCATCGGTCTCCTCATCGGCGGTGCCGTGCCGTTCCTGTTCTCGGCGTTCGCCATTCGCGCTGTCGGGCGAACTGCCGGTGTCGTGGTGCAGGAAGTTCGCAAGCAGTTCGCCGACGGCAAGATCATGAAGGGCGAGAAGGAGCCGGAATACGGCCCGGTCATCGATATCTGCACCGAGGCTTCGCTGCGTGAACTGGCCACCCCGGCGCTGCTCGCAGTTCTTACACCGGTGGTCATCGGCTTCGGTCTCGATTGGAAGGCGCTCGGCGGCTTCCTCGCCGCGGTCATCCTCGTCGGCCAGCTGATGGCCAACTACCTCAGCAATGCGGGCGGGGCTTGGGACAACGCCAAGAAGTACATCGAGGACGGGCACCACGGCGGCAAGGGCAGCGACGCTCACAAGGCGGCCGTGATCGGCGACACCGTCGGCGACCCGTTCAAGGACACTGCCGGCCCGGCATTGAACCCGTTGATCAAGGTGATGAACCTGGTCAGCTTGCTGACGCTGCCCGCGATCATCAGCCTGCAGGACAATCTCGGCGCCAGGCTCAGCATCGCCGCCGCCGCGCTGGTCGTGCTGATCGGTGCGATTACCTACAGCAGTCGCAAGCGCAGCACGCTCTCCGTCGCGATCTGATCAACAACAATCGCCATGCTCGGTCTCTTGGACTTCGCCAACAAATGGGTCGAGCGTGGCGGGTTGATCGTTCTGGCAGCCATCGTCTTCGCCGAATCGGGACTGCTCATTGGCTTCTTCCTGCCCGGCGATTCGCTGCTCTTCTTCGCCGGCTTCCTTTCCTCCGATGTCGGTGGCCACCTCCTGCCGTCGCTGCCGTGGGTGGCACTCACATGCGCCGTGGCGGCCATCACCGGCGACCAAGTCGGCTACATGATTGGCTCGCGGTTCGGCCCGGCCTTGTTCAAGCGCGAGAAGAGTCGGTTCTTCAACCCCGAGTATGTGCACAAAGCCGAGGCCTTCTTCGCCAAGCACGGCTCGAAGACGATCGTGCTTGCCCGCTTCGTCCCCATCGTGCGCACGTTCGTGCCAACCGTTGCAGGTGCGAGCAGCATGCATTACCGCACGTTCGTCACCTACAACGTCGTTGGCGGCGTGCTTTGGGGCGCGGGCATCACGACTGCTGGCTACTTCCTCGGTGAGATCGATGCGGTGAAGAACAACATCGAGGTGGCGGCAATCGTGATCGTGGCGCTGTCGGTATTGCCGGTTGCCCTGGAGTGGCGCAAACACCGCAAACGCACCGCCACATCTGCAACTGATTGAAACGTGAAATCTCGGGCTGGGCGGAACTGACCGCCCGCCCGCAACGTCGGAGTGGCATGAGATACGTGACAACACTCCGGCCCGGTAACGCCCGCGGCGCCACAGCCATCGCTGCCTCGGCTCTGTTCTTCCTCGCGGCATGCGGCGACGACGACAAGTCAGCCATCGAGGAAAGCCGACCGGTCGATGAAGTCGTCGCCGACAACCAGTCGATCAGCGCCGGGTCCGACTCAACCGGTAACGGCGAGGGAGCATTGAATCCTGCTGAGTTACCGCAATCGGCACCATTGCCAAACGTCATCGCCGACCCGAGCCGTCAACTGATAATCACGATGACGGTCGGTGTCGAGGTCGCCGACGCCGCCACCGCCGTCGACAAGGTGATCCTTCTTGCGGCTCGCCACGGTGGGCAGCTCTACGACTCGCAACTCGACCTCACCGACCCCGAGACCGCCAGCGGCGACCTCGTGTTCAAGATGCCGCCCGCGGAAGTGCAGGCGTTCATGTCCGGACTCGACCCCGCGGTCGGTCGGCGCACCGGCCTCGATGGCACCACCAGCGATGTCACTACCCAGATCGCCGACCTGGATGCACAGATTCTCGCCGCCGAGGCGAGCGTCGATCGCATTCGAGCTCTACTCGAGACCGCGAAGACGCTCGACGATGTCATTCGATTGGAGGTCGAGTTCACCAACAGGCAGACCCACCTGGAGCAACTCCGCGCGCAACAAACGACGCTGAATGGTTTGGTGTCGCTGGCGACCATCACTGTTCATCTCACCACCGCCCCACCGGCGCCGGCGCCGCAAATCATCGAGAACTTGCCGCACACGATGGACAAAAAGGGTGTGGGTGCCGCCTTCGACAAGGGGTGGAACGCTTTCCTTGACGTGTTGGTGGCGTTGGCGCTGGTCGTGGGCTACTCCGCCCCCTTCCTGGTGCTCGCCGGGCTCGCACTGGCCCTCGTATGGCGTGTGCGCCGCCGGATGGCACGCGCCCGCAGCGGCTATGCGGCGCCGGCTTCAGAGCCCTCCAGAAGCAACGAACCATCCTCTGTCGGTTAGCACCTGCACAACACCGGGGGCGTTGGGGCGACGGTACGGCGCGAGCAGCCGCCGCCCACCCGCGACAATCGCCACCGGCAGCGGGCTGCACGAGTCGCCCCACACATGCAATCGGTGCCCGGGTCCACAACAACTGATTGCACCGTTGGCCAGCTCAATGCGTGCATCAACCTCGCCGCACTGCTCGTATCCGCTGGAGAGCGCAGTTGGTTCCACGGTCGAGTACCACTCGATGTCGAACGTAGTGGGCGTCGGAATTCCGTAGGGCCGCTGCAACACATCGAGAGGATCGTCGATCAATACGCCGTGCGCTTCGTTGGCCAAGCTCCATTGCCGAAATGGCACGTCGCATTGATGATCAGCCCACATCTCTGGCGGCTTGATTTCCAATCCCTGACGCAAACCGGTTCCATCGAGTTCCTCGAGGTATAGGTAGGGCTCGTCGGTGCGCACGAGGCCGGCCCAGTAGTCGAAGCGCCGACCGCGCAACTCGAGGCCGACGAAGACGCCCGTGCCGGAGTCCGGGCTGCGACCCCACCACCACCACGCCTCTACTTCGCTTGCCTCGTGTCGAAATTCGTCGGCATCGACAAGCATGTGGGCCAGACTAGGAGCGTGATCCGCTACCTCAGTCTCGAATGGCTCGATGCTCTCACCGCCGAAGTAGCTGCCAGCGCGGTGCTGCAGTCAATGGCCGGACAGCACACCATCGGTGTCACCCAGGTCGTCACCGACGGACCCGAGGGCACTGTCGTCTACCACCTGCAGGTCGGCGACGGCGCGGCACACTTCGGGGCCGGCGCCGCCGAGCCCGAACACGTACGCATGGAACAGACGTGGGAGACAGCGGTCGGCGTCGCCACGGGCGAACTCAACGCGCAGGAGGCTTTCATCAAGGGCCGCATCTTGCTCAGCGGCAACCAGCAGCGACTCGTGGAATCGCAACCCGTGTTCGGCGCGCTCGACGCCGTGTTCAGCAGTGTGCGGGAACGCACCGAGTACCGATAGATCGAGCTGCTATGCCCGAACTACCGGAGGTGCAAGCGCATGCCGAACGGCTGCGCGAGCGGTTTCGCGGCGCGGCGTTGCAGAAGTTCGTGCCGTTCAACTTCACCGCGCTCAAGACGGCATCACCGCGACCCGACGAGGCCTACGGGAAGCCGCTGCTCAGCGTCGGTCGTCGCGGAAAATATCTGCTGCTCGACTTCGGTGGTGTGCATTTCGTGATCCACCTGATGCAGGGTGGCCGGTTACTGGTGGACGACAAGCAATCGCCGAAGCCGCGAAACGGCCAGGCCCGATTCGTGTTCACCGACGGCCCCGCGTTGCTTCTCACCGAGGCTGGCAAGGAGCGACGTGCCGGCGTATGGTGCGTCGCGACAACCGACTTGGCCGGCCCTCCGATGCACCGCCTGGGTCCCGAGGCGTTGGAGTTCACCCCGCCATCGCTCGCCCAAGCCTTCGCGGCCGACAACATGCGCCTGCACGGGTTCCTGCGTAATCAGCACAAAATCGCCGGCCTCGGCAGAATGTTGGCGAACGAAGTCTGTCACCGCGCTGGCTTGTCACCGTTCGCGATGACTTCAAAGTTGGGCATCGACGGCGCCACCAAGGTTGTCGACGCAATCCACGCAACGGTCGATGAAGGCCTTGCCTACGAGCGAACACGCACAGACATGAGTTCGTCGGCCGAGCGGCCGGGCCGGGTGCACGGTCGAGTCGGCGAACCATGCCCGGTGTGCAGCGACATCATCCGGGCAGTCAGCTACAGCGGCTACACGGTCGCCTACTGCCCCAACTGCCAGACCGGCGGCAAAGTTCTCGCCGACAACACCACCTCCAAGTTCCTGAAGTAGTCGTCCGGCGGCAGGAAACCCTCGGACGATACGCTGGGGTTATGCCCGTTCATATCCGCGCCGAAGCCTCCGACTATGCCCCCGCCGTACTTTCGCACGGCGATCCTCGCCGTGCGAAGTACATCGCCGAGACCTTCTTCGACCGCGGCGCTCGAGTTGTCAACGAAGAACGGGGCGCACTCGGTTACACAGGCACGTACAAGGGCAAGCCGATCAGCGTGCAATCGTCTGGCATGGGATGCGCCAGCGCATCGATCTATTACAACGAGTTGATCCAACTGGGCGCAAAGCGAATCATTCGCGTGGGCACCGCCGGTGGATTGGCAGACGGACTACGCATGGCCGACACCGTGATCGCGATGAGCGCTACCCCCGACGACCCGATCATCGGGCACCTCACCGACGGAGAACCGCATGCTCCTACGGCGACCTTCTCGCTGGTCGAGCACGCCGTAACACTCGCACGCGAGCGGGGCGCCACGGTGCACGTCGGCAGCATCGTGTCGGCTGCGCTGTTCTACGATCCGCGACCGGGCATCATGCAGCGATGGAAGGACCGTGGTCACATCGCTGTCGAAATGGAAGCCGCCATGCTCTACACCTTGGGTGCGATCAAGAAGATCGAAACACTCTGCATCGTGACCATCAGTGATCTGATCGAGGCCGCGGCGGGCACCGCCGAACGCATCAGCGACGAGGAATTGAGGATCGGTGTCGACCGCATGATGGAAGTCGCCTGCGACGTCGCCATCGCATGACCGAGGGGGCCAGTCGGCGATGGCTGCTCGGAATCTTCGCAGTCACGTTCGCAACCTACGCGATTAGTCCGGTGCGCCAGAACTACGACTCGTACCTCGCCTTCCCCACGGCACAGAGCATCGTCCACGACGGCAATCTGACGATCAACGAGTTCGACTCGCCTGCCTTCGAAGGGCATGGGTGGACATCGATCACCGATTCCGGCGACCGCGTCAACACTTACCCGTGGGTGCCATCGCTGATGTTGCTCCCAGCCGTGGTCGCTCTCGATGCGTTCCATGCGATCGGCATCGGGCCGGGTTCGTTCAGCGTTGCCAACGGCGGAAGCATGGATGTGATTCAACAGCTCAGCGCTTCGATGGTCGTAGCGCTCACCGTGGCGTTGGTGTTTGCGATCTGCTTCCAACGATTGCGGCCGACGCTGACGTTGCGACGACGCCGGCGCGTTGCGGCACTGGTGGCGTTCGGCTTTGCCTTTGGCACGGCTGCCTGGTCGACCGCCAGTCGCGCGATGTGGCAACACGGTCCGTCCTTGCTGTACCTCGCGGTCGCCGTGTACTGCGCGCAGCAACTGCGCCTGCGTGCTCGCCACGCCGATCTCGTTCTGACGTTGCCGGGTCTCAACTACCAAGCGCTCGGCCTTGGTGCCGCGGTGGCCGCCAGTTACACCTGCCGCCCCACCGATGCCGTTGCGGTCGTCGGGTTCTCGGTCTTCGTAATTTTCCGCCTGCGCAACCACCTGTGGCGGTACCTCGCCGGGGCGCTGGCGGTGGCGATTCCTTGGCTGCTGGTCAACCTCGCGACCTACGGCGCTGCTCTACCCGACTATTACCGCGCAGGCAAAGTAGGCGTCCACGACAACTACCTGCGGGCACTGGCGACGAACATGGTTAGCCCCGCAAGAGGACTGCTGCTCTTCTCACCGATCGTCGTGCTCGGCGCCGTCGGACTGGCCAAACGAACTCGCGGTGGCATCAGCGCCGACCTGTTCGACTTCGATCGGCTGCTGATCGCGATGTGCCTGGGTTACCTCTTGGTATCCAGCGGACCGGCGGAGAACTGGTGGGCGGGGCATTCGTTCGGCCCCCGCTTCATGTCGGACACCCTGGTCTTTCTTGCCGTCGTGGCAACTGGAACCGTCGACGCGCTCGTATCACGCGAGAAATCTGACCAGGCGCAGGCCGGGCGCAGTGTTCGCATCGCGGCAACGATCGCTCTCGCGTGGAGCCTGCTCGTGAATGTGCAAGGTGCCACGATGCGATCGACGCTCTGCTGGAATGGCGATCCCGACATCGACACGCACACTTCGCGGCTCTGGGACTTCCGGTACTCGCAGATGCTTTCCGGCTTGCAGGCCGTCGCCGATGACGGCGTTGCCGATGCCTTCTTCACCAGATGCGATACCGAAGTCGACTAGATGAGCTTGAGCGCCTTGACCGCGTCGCGTTCCTCGGCGAGTTCCGCCGCCGAAGCATCGATCTTGCCGCGGCTGAACTCGTTGATTTCGAGGCCGCGCACGATCGAGTAAACGCCGTTCTTGCACTCGCAGGGGAAGCTGCTGATCAGACCTTCCGGTACCCCGTACGAGCCGTCGGACACGACCGCCATGCTGACCCAATCGCCCTTGGCGGTGCCGTGCACCCAGGTGCGCACGTGATCGACGGCAGCATTGGCGGCCGAAGCGGCCGAGGACGAGCCGCGCGCCTCGATGACGGCTGCGCCGCGTTTGGCAACGGTGGGAATGAAGGTGTCGGCGTACCAGGCGTGATCGTTCACAAGTTCGTGCGCGTTGTGACGCTTGCCATCCTTGGTGACGTTGGCGTGATAGAGGTCGGGAAACTGGGTGACCGAATGGTTGCCCCAGATGGTCATGTTGCCGACATCGTTCACGGTCACGCCCACCCGGCTGGCAAGTTGCGACACCGCTCGGTTGTGATCGAGCCGGGTCATTGCCGTGAATCGACCGGCATCGAGCTCGGGAGCGTTCTGTTGGGCAATCAGCGCATTGGTGTTGGCCGGGTTACCGACCACGAGTACTTTCACGTCCTTGCGGGCGCTGGCGCTGAGCGCCTTGCCCTGCGGCTGGAAGATGCCACCGTTGGCACTGAGCAGATCACTGCGCTCCATGCCGGCCTTGCGCGGCATCGCACCCACGAGCATGGCGATGTCAGCATCACCGAAGGCGACATTGGCGTCGTCGGTGCACACGACTCCGGCGAGCAGTGGGAACGCACAATCGTCGAGCTCCATCCGCACACCACCGAGCGCACCCAGCGCCGGTGTTATCTCCAGCAACTGCAGGATCACGGGAGTTGTGGGGCCAAGCATCGAGCCAGAAGCAATCCGGAAGAGCAGGCTGTAACCGATCTGACCGGCAGCACCGGTGACAGCAACGCGCACGGGAGTAGTCATGCCGCGAGCGTAGGCACTCGGCACCGAAACTGCGAAGCCGACAGCGCCGAGAGCCGGCAACGACAAGACTCACTCAGCTGATCGCCGGTATCCCAAGCTCGGCGAGGATCAGATTCGTGTAGAAAATCGCCGCCGCGCGGCCACCGCAAGTGAGGTGGATACCGTCGGGACACAATTCGACCTCGCTCGATCGAAGCTCCCAGTCGACGACGGTGACGTTCGGGTACGTCGACGGCAGGCTGCGAATCAGCTCGTTGTTTGCCGGTATCCACGCCGGCGGAGCGCGCAGCGTAAGGAACAACACCCGGCCGACGGTCTCGGGAAGTTCGACCATTATCGCGGCGATCGCTTCTGCGTCCATCGGATTGTTGGTCCCCACCTGAATGATCACGTCGGTGCCGTCGCCGATGATCCCACCGCGTCGCAACCCGATGATGATCGTGCGCACGCCTTCGGGGGTGCGACTCTCCTTGACATCGACCCACATGCCGGCTGCTTTCAACTCGTCGTCGGCACCGGCCATCACCGATTCGCCGATCGCCACATACGGATACGGATCGGCTGGTACCGCCGTGGTTGTAGGAATGGTCGGTGCGCTCGAATCGGAAACGGAGGTCGTCGCATCGGTTGCCGACGAGGTGGATTCGATGGTCGGAACGGTCGCAGCGGCGGCAGCACTCTCGCACAGCGATTGCTGCACATCGCCGACGCATTGCGCCTCGGCTTTGTACAGGCTCATCGTCGCGACAGCGACCAACCCGACGACAGACACAGCGGCAACGATTTTGCGTGGGTCTCGACGCACGATCGCCGCCGCGCGACCGAGTCCACCTGTACGGATAGGAACCTCGACGAAGCGATAGCTGAACTCGGTGATCGGGATCGTGAGCATCAGCGCGGTGACCAACTCCAAGACGGTGAGTTGGATGTTTGCCTGCTTGCGGATGACCTGGTAGATCGGCCAGTGGAACAGGTAGAGGCCGTAGCTCCGCGTCCCTATCCACAGGAACAGTCGGTTGCCGAGCAGTTTTCCAGTGGTCGAGTGTTGATGGGTCGCGGCCGCGATGAGCATCAGCGTCGCCACCCCGGTGAGCAGGAAGCCACCACGGAACAGCCAAGGGTTGTAGATCTGCCTGTCGAACAGCCACATCGTGAAGAAGAGGTAGACCAGCAGGGCGAGCCCGAACCCGGCCAACACGTCGAACCGACCACCCATGTTCCTGAGCGGACCACGCACGACGGCCGCTGGTCGCCACAACATCGCGAACCCGCCGCCGAGCAGTAGCCCACCGGCCCGCGAGAAAGACCCGAGGTACAGCGTCTCGTTGACGTTGATGCACTTACCGGCAACCGTCGCCCAACCATTGCGAAAACCCTCGACTTCGCAAGTGCCGGCGGTCGCGCCCGGCACGTATACATACGCGACCACAGCTGCGACCACGACGCTGGCCACGATCAGTCGCACGCCGATCGCGGGCAGGCGGCCACGCGACCGGCGCAGCAACAGCAGCATCACCAACGGCCACAGCAGGTAGAACTGTTCCTCCACAGCCAACGACCACAGATGCCGTAGCGGAACGAATTTCTCGCCGGCTCCGTAACCCTGGCCGACGATGATCTGGTACCAGTTGCTGACGTAGGTGACCGCGGCGGCGAGGTCGCCACGAATCTCTTCGCGGCGCGAAATGTAGAAGGCGGTGACATAGACGGCCACGCCGATCAGCAGCACGTAAAGCGCCGGCAACAGCCGGCGGAACCGTCGCTTCCAGAACTGTCCCAGCCGAAGAGTTCCCGAGCGTTCGTGCTCGCCAATCAGAAGCAGCGTGATCAGGTAGCCGGAGATGACGAAGAAGACTTCGACGCCGAGGTAACCGCCCTGCAACCAGTCGTGATTGGCGTGGTAGATCATCACGGCCACAACTGCGATGGCGCGCAACCCATCGAGCCCTGGCAGATAGGGCAGACGGTTCAACCCCGTCGATGGCGCACCCCCCAACGGTGGGAAGGATCGAGGCGGAAGGGGGTTCGACATCGAACGACAAGTATGGGGTGTGAGGCCGGGCTTTTGGGTTCAGTCCCGCGCCGTCAGATCGTGGGCGTCAGAGCTGCAAAGCCTTGACTTCGAGAAACTCCTCGAGTCCGAACTTGCCCGCTTCGCGACCGAGACCGCTCTGCTTATAACCACCGAACGGGGCCAGCACGTTGAATGCACCGCCGTTGACCTCGACCTGGCCGGCACGAATGCGTCGGGCGACCCGCTTGGCGCGATCGGGGTCGGCGCTCCACACCCCGCCGGCGAGACCGAAAATGCTGTCGTTGGCGATGTCGATAGCCTCCTCTTCGGTGTCGTAGGGCATGATCGACAGCACCGGGCCGAAGATCTCCTCGCGGGCGATGGTCATGTCGCGGGTGACGTTGCTGAACACTGTCGGTTGCACGAAGAAGCCATGATCGAGTCCCTGGGGGGCGGCGACGCCACCGGTGAGCAACTTGGCGCCCTCATCGATGCCCTTTTGGATGTACCCGCGCACGCGATCGCGCTGAATAGCCGAGACAAGCGGCCCGAGACGAGTGGTCTGCTCGAAGGGACTTCCGGGCGTGAAGCTCTCGGCCGTCGCGGCTGCGATCTTCTCCGCGTCGGCAAGGCGCGAGCGCGGCACCAGCATGCGTGTGAGCGCAGTGCATGTCTGCCCAGAGTTGAGGAAACACTTCCCTACCCCGTCGGCAACCGCCTTGTCGAAGTCGGCGTCGTCGAGGATCACGTTGGCGCTCTTGCCACCCAGCTCGAGCGAAACCTTCTTCACCGTTTGGCTGGCAACCTCGGCGACTCGCTTGCCGGCGCGCGTACTGCCCGTGAAGCTCACCATGTCGACATCGGGGTGAGCAGCGATCGCCTCGCCCACCACCTGGCCGAGACCGGTGACGAGATTGAAAACCCCGGCCGGAAGGCCAGCCTCGGCAATCGCCTCGGCGAGGATGAACGCACTGATCGGCGCCACCTCGCTGGGCTTCAACACCACCGTGTTACCAGCGGCGAGCGCGGGTGCAACCTTCAGCGCCACCTGATGCAGCGGGTAGTTCCACGGCGTGATGCAACCGACAACCCCAATCGCCTCGCGCACGATCAGCGAATTGCCGACCTGCTCCTCGAATTGATAGCTGCCGAGCAGTTGGGTTGCGATCGCGAAGTTGGCCTTGGGTAGCCCGGCCTGAATGAGGCCGCTTAGGAAGATCGGCATACCGACCTCCCTGGCGATCGTCTGCGCGATTTCGTCGGTGCGAGCATCGAGCGCGGCGCTGATCTTGGTGAGATACTCGGCCCGCTTCTCTTTTGGCAGTTCGCTCCAGGCCGGGAAGGCGGCGCGGGCGGCTTTGACGGCGGCATCGACATCGGCGGCGACGCCTTCTGGCACGGTGGCGATGACTTCCTCGGTGCCAGAGTCGGTGACGGCGATCGTGCCGGCTCCACCGCTGGGAACCCACTTACCGTTGATGTACAGCTGTTGATAGGCGTGCATGACGCGACGATACGTGGTTCCAGGGCGAATCGCGAAGGTGTAGCCCTTTCAACCTCGGTTGACCAGGTGAAGGTTGTCGAAAATCTTCCGGGTAGCCCAGCTGCGATTGAGTGTGTAGAAGTGCAGACCGGGCACACCGGCGTCGATCAGCTTCGAGCAAAGCTCGGTTGCGAGGTCGATCCCGATGCGCTCGGCTACATCAAGATCGTCACCGGCCTTCGACATCGCCTCCACCACCCATTCCGGCACCTCGGCGCCACTCATGTGAGCCATGCGGGTGACCTGGCCAAGGTTGCTGATCGGCATGATGCCGGCGACGACCGGTTTGGTGACACCGAGCGCGGCAAGCTCGTCGACCATCGTGAGGTAGTGCTCGACCTCGAAGAAGAATTGGGTGACGGCGAAGTCCGCGGCCGCAAGTTTCGTCGCGAGGAAGCGTCGGTCGGCGTCGCGATCAGGTGACCGCGGGTGCAACTCCGGGTGGGCAGCGACCCCGATCGAAAACCCTCCAAAGGCGCGCACGTCGCTGACCAGTTCCTCGCTGAAGCGGTAGTGGCTCTCCTTCGGTTCCGAGTCACCGTGCACCGGCGCATCGCCACCGAGGGCGAGAATGTTCTCGATCCCTTCAGCCCGGTAGTCGGTGAGGATCGCACGGACCTCATCGGTGGTGTGGCCGGTGCAGGTGAGGTGCGCCATCGGCGTGATCGGGGTCTGCCTGTGCACCCAGCTGACCAAGTCGGCGGTCTTTGCGCGCGTGCTGCCACCAGCGCCGTATGTGACGCTGACGAAGTCGGGATTCAGCGGTTCCAACTCGGAAATCGTGCGGCCGAGACTCAACCAACCGGCCTCGTTCTTGGGCGGAAAGAACTCGCACGAGTAGGTGCGCCGGGCGGCGAGGATTTCTGCGATACGGGCCACGACCTACAGCGTTGCGCATCTTGGGTGGTCAAGCATGCCAACCTGTGAGAAATCTCAAAAGGAGCACACCATGGCAGACAAACCGGCGGGCTGGTTCAACGACCCTTACGGACGATTCCAGAAGCGCTATTTCGACGGCAGCAATTGGACAGCGCAAGTCGAAACCGGCGGCGAACAACAAGTCGATCCGCTGGGCGACAGCAGCGTCATCCCAATCGCGATCCCACCGACGGCGTTCCCGAGCAGCGGCAAGGCGGCCCGGGTCGTCGGGTTCTTGGACTCGGTCGGCGCCGATTCCCGGGAGCGGCCGCGGCCAAGTGCGGGCGCTGCTTTGTCGGGCCTCGGCGGTGCGGTGATTGCCGGCGGTGTGTTGGCGGTCGCGCTTGGCGACGATCCGAGCCGCGGTCAAGTGATCGTGGTCTCACTAATGATCCTCGCGGCTGCGTGGACACTGCGGATGTTCCTGAAGCCGACCGAAGTGCAGGCCGCCGCCGTTGGCATGGCGGTCGTGGCCATCCCAACATTCGCCGCCGCAGTTTCGGTCAACGACGGAACCAGCGGATTCTGGACCGGGTTGTTGTTGGCCGCGTTGTTCATCGCCGCGTGGGCGCTACCCGGCTTCAAGAGTCGCAACCTGTTGCTCGGGCTCGGCGCACTGGCGCTGGTCGGTGCTTTCGGCTCCCTCACCAGCACCGACGGCGGCGATTTGGAACGCTGCGATCAATATCTGGAGGATGGCGACTTCGACTCCTTCGACGCTCAGTGCCAGGACGTGTACGCGGACCCGGCCACCGTGTTCTTGCCAGGCCCGTTCACTGACAATGCCGGCGACCAGGGAGCGGTGTACTTGTTCGGCGGAGCCCTATACCTCGGACTCACGTGGTGGCTCGACCGACGCGGCCACCGCGGCACCGGCACCGCGATCGGCGCAGCCGGCCTCGTGTCGGCCCTGATCGGTACGAGCATGCTGGCGAGCAAGTTCGATGACACCTGGGCTCCGATCTTGGTACTGAGTGTCGGACTACTCATCTCGGTTGTGGGTTCCCACGGTGAGCGACGAGCGACGACATGGTGGGGAGCGGCCCTTGCGGCGATCGGCGTTGTGTGGTTCGTAGCAGATCAGTGGGAACCCGAAACGACGACCGCGGTTGGTGGCGTCGCGATCGTGGCCGGCGCGGCATTGACGCTGATTCCGCGGCTGGCGATGCCAATCCGGATGGCGCTGAAACAGCGCAAGTCGAGTTGACAACCGCGGTTCGCGCTGACGACCAGCCAACGGTGTACGGTACGCGTTACCTGAGTCAATTTCGTCGAACAACCTGGAGGCATTCGTGGATCTCAGCAAAATCAGCAAAGGTGGCCAGATTTTCTCGGCCGCCGGAATCGTTTACTTCATTGCATCTCTGCTCCCGTGGTACACCTTCGATGTCGGTCCGGAGTTGCGCTCCATCGGGATTGAGGATGTCAGCGCCAACGCATGGGGCGACCTCGGATTCCTTTGGGGAGCACTGTGGGCCATACTGTTTCTGGCCGCGACTTTGGCCTTGGTGCTGCCGGCCTTCGGCGTTTCCGTCCCCAAGTTTCCAGCCGCCGGATACTTGGCCGTGGCAGCGCTCGCGACGCTGTTCACCGTCCTCAAGCTCTTGATCGGTGAGGATGATCCCATCGAGACCAGCTTCGGCATCATCCTTGCTGTTGTCGCCGCGCTGGGTGCGCTGTTCGGGGCGTTCACAATGTTCAAGGATGCCGGCGGCAGCTTGAGCGACCTCAAGGACATGAACAAGATGAAGTCGCAGTTCGGTGGTGGCGGTACGCCGCCCCCGGGGATGCCGCCCCCGCCGCCCCCGCGTTGAACCGACTCGGGTAATTCTGCTGCACGACCCCGCCTCACATGGCGGGGTCGTTGCGCGTCTGGGCAGTACCCAAACCCTTCGTCCGCGCCTTCACGACTGCTTCTGCTCGCGATTCCACATGCAGCTTGGCGAAGATCAGCGACACATAGTTGCGCACGGTCTTCTGGCTGAGGTGCAGTCGCCGCGAGATGGCGGCGTTGTCGAGTCCATCGGCGAGGGAATCGAGTACCTCGCGTTCGCGCTGGGTCAGCTCGGGAAACGGCGGCAGTGCCGGAATTCGCCGGGAAGGACTGGCGAGGGCGGGAAGGTGTTGCACGACGGCACGCCCGAGCACGGCATGCCCCTCGTGCACCATCTCGATCACACGCTGGATGTCGCTTTGCCGCGAGCCTTTGACGAGGTATCCACGGGCGCCCGCGGCAAGCGCTTCCGAAACCGAAGCGTCGTCATCGAACATCGTCAGCGCGATGACGGCGATATGCGGAGCGGCGTCGACGAGCCGACGAGTTGCCTCGATGCCGCCGATACCCGGCATCTGCAGATCCATCAGCACAACATCGGGTTGTAGGGCAACGCATCGCTCAACGGCTGTCTCCCCGTCGGGCGCGGTGCCGACCAGCTCAAAGTCCTGGCCCTCGCCGGTTTGATCGCCACTGAACAGCAGAGCGAGCGTGCGCACGAAGACCGGATGGTCGTCGGCAACGAACAGTCGTATGGTCACGCGGGTACCGCCGCGAGCGGAAGCCAAGCAAGCACACGTGTACCCGGGCGGCTTGATTCGATGCGCAAGCCTCCACGCAACTCTTCCGCGCGCTCGCGCATTGATGCGAGACCGACACCATCAACCGCCGAGCTCGACATCCCCTGACCATCGTCAGCCACCTCGACCCAAAGATCGCCTTGGCGAATGTCTAGTACAACGTCGCAACGCTTCGCATCCGCGTGACGAGTCACGTTGGTCAAGGCCTCGGTTGCGATTCGATAAGCGGCCACCTCGACCGCCGCCGGCAGATCTGGCAGCTGCCCAAGGTCGACTCGCACGTCAAGCGCTCCCGCCGCGCGCGATCCGAGGGCCCGTGCGTAGTGCTCGATCGCGCGAGCGAGACCCATCTCGTCGAGCGACGGAGGCCGCAGGCCGTAGACGAGACGGCGAATGTCGTCGATCGCCTGTCGCACGTCGCCGTTGAGTTCCGTCAACAAGGTTGCAAGTTCGCTTGGCGGAAGGCGCTGTGCGGCGGCGTCGAGTCCGAGCGCAACGCTGGCCAAGGTCGGCCCCAGGCCATCATGCAAATCTCCTCGCAAACGGCGCCGTTCTTCCTCGCGAGCTACCACGATCTCCTCGCGGCTCAGGCGCAGTTGCGTCTCAAGAAACACATCACGAGCTACGACGCCGGCCTGGCCTGCCAGCTGCGCAAGTAGTTCCCGTTCCCGGTCACGCAACGGCTCGGATGGTGAGCGGCGACCGACGAGCAACCTGCCCAGGTCTGCTCCAGCGAAGGCGAGAGGGAACTCCTCCACCTCAGTCGTGCGAGCGCCCGCGTCGATGGTAAGTGTCCGAGCAGTCTGCGGTGCACCGAGTTCGACAGCGACGTACGGCAACAGCATCGTCTGCGCAACTTCGCTGACCATCGCGGTCAGAGCTTCACGCGCGCCCGACGCCTGGGACAGGCGAACACCGACATCGCGCAACACAAGGTCGGGCCGATTGCTCTGGCCGTAGATGTGTCGCTGAGCCCACCGCTGCACGCTCGCGTGCGCGGGGATCAGCGCCAACGCCAGTGCGACGGTGGACAACGCCCGCGCGATCCGGTCGGAGGCGCTGAAGGCCTCAGAACCGAGCGTCAAGGCGGCAAGGTAGACGGCGGTACCAAGCGCAGCGAGCGCGATGTAGACCACAAATCGACGCACGACGACGCGAACGTCGAGCAGATGGTCGAAGAGCGCTGCCATCGCCAATGAGACCGGCAACAGTGCACTGGTGATCTGTTCCCAGGTATCTCCCGGCCAGTACCAATCAGGAACGATCTCACGACCAAGTTCGCCGACCCCGACAAAACTGAGCGCTGCCGCACCGAGCACGAACCAGCGCGTCTGGCGGCGCACCGCCGATCCGTTCAGCATCAGCCCCGCGACCAGCAGCGATCCCGTCGCAAGTAGTCCCGCGATCCACTGTCCACGCTGTGCCCACTTGGCCATTTCGGCGGCGAACCTTCGGAACGCTGTCGACGAATCGTCGGTGAAGCCCATCGGCTGGTCGTACGCCATGATGAACTGCCCTACGCACCACACCGCAGTGACGGCGAGGCCCGCCCACATCACCGTCCGCCGCGCTCGTCGCAGTGTTTCGCCGATAACGAGCGATGGTGCGACGATCAAGAGCAACGAGCGGGCCACGAACCACGGCCAAACGATCAGCCACGGCACCCTCTCCAACACCCAGTCCGGAGCGTCCGCGATGTACAGCTCAACAAGGAAAGGCTGCGAAGCGTACATCCAGCCGCCGATCAATCCGGCCGAGAGGATCACCCACCCGATGGCTTGGTCTGGGCGTCGCCACGCGAACCACACGCCGACGACACCCGACGAGAGTGCAATCGCCAAGTGCGTCGACGCGTACGGGTTAGGAATGTCCTCCTGCCACACCGCGTAGTGCAATCGTGCCGACACGATCGCACTCGCGAGGACGAGCCCCAGGACTAATGCCAGTGATCTGCGCATGGGACGGACACTACGTGGTGACGTCAGCTGCTAAATCCGGGGCAGTCACGCGGATCAACGGCTTTCAGCGCAGCATCCATGGCTGCAAAGTCAGCGTCACCCTGTCCCATGGCCGCATCGAACCCGGCGTCGTCTCCCGCGCTCGCGGCGTCGATGGCCGCCTGCCACGTGGCCTGCAGCTTTTCGACCGCCGCAATCGTCGCGACCGTACCGGCATCGTCCTCGGACGGATGCGGCAACCTGGCAGCGGCGATGATCCGATCCAGGAATTCGATCGGCGTCGGCAGAAACTCCGCCCACTCGGCCACCGACGCCCCGTCAGGGTGGGCCTCAGTGAACTCGGGGAATCCCGACTGGTCGCCGCCAATCGTCGCACACGCGGCCTGGAACCACTCCTCGTGGGTCGCACTGTCGGAACCCTTGTCATCGTCGCCACACGCTGCCAGAGCGGAACTCGCCACGGCAAGACCCGCGATCAAATGGACGGCTCTGCGCGTGAACCGCGACTGAGTTACTGACTCTCTCATGATGACAACTCCGAGCAATCGCGTGGTTCGGCTGCATGGAGGGCGTCCTCCATCGCGGGGACGTCAACGCCCTGGGCCTGTTCCTCGAGTTCATCGAATGTCGCCTGATCCCCAGCGTTCGCTGCGTCGACGCTTGCCTGCCACGTGTCCTGCAACTTGTGAACCGCAGCAACGGCGGCGGCCAAGGGAGCGTCAAGCTCGATGGGATGCGACAGGTCGGCGACGACCTCGAGCTTGTTCAGCTCCTCGATCGCGTGCGGCAGGAATTCTGCCCAGTCGGCCAGCGTTGGCTCGGGATGGGCCGCGAAGAAGGCGTCAAACCCCGGGTCGGCTTCGGCGAGCACCTCGCACGCTGCCGCGAACCATTCATCATGCGTTGCGCGGTCGGAGCCTTTTTCGTCGTCGCCACACGCTGCCAGAGCGGAACTTGCCACGGCAAGACCCGCGATCAAATGGACGGCTCTGCGCGTGAACCGCGACTGAGTTACTGACTGTCTCATGCTGTACCCCCTGTTGTGAACACCCCGACCGATGTCGGAGCCAGGTTCACAGAATGCGACCGACGGCGACCCGAGCGGAAGGGACCGGTGTCCCGAATTATCGGGACACGGCCGAACACGACCACCCGCTACCATCGCCCGGGCATGTCCGAGCCGCTGATCGTTGCCGAACAACTGATCAAGCGATTCGGCGAGTTCACCGCCGTCGATGGCATCGACGTGCAAGTGGAAAAGGGTGAAGCATTCGGCTTCCTCGGGCCGAACGGTGCCGGCAAGAGCAGCACCATGCGCATGATCGCGTGTGTCTCACCGATCACCGCCGGTCGTCTGCGGGTTTTCGGACTCGACCCCGCTACCCAGGGTGCAGACATTCGTCGACGAATTGGGGTCGTTCCGCAACTCGACACGCTCGACGTCGAGCTCAGCGTGCAGGAGAACCTGTGGCTCTACGGTCGCTTCTTCGACCTACCCCGCCCCGAGGCGAAACGACGTTCCGCCGAGTTACTGGAATTCGCACAGCTCACCGATCGCGCGACGAGCGTGGTCGAAAGCCTCAGTGGTGGCATGAAGCGCCGCTTGTCGATCGCCCGTTCGCTGATCAACGAGCCAGAGTTGCTGCTGCTCGACGAACCGACCACCGGTCTTGATCCGCAGGCTCGCCACGTCTTGTGGGACCGCTTGTACCGCTTGAAGCAGCAGGGTGTAACGCTCGTGCTGACCACGCACTACATGGACGAAGCCGAGCAGTTGTGCGATCGGTTGGTGGTGATGGATCAGGGGAAGATCGTTGCCGAAGGATCTCCACGCTCATTGATCGGGCAGTACGCCACTCGAGAAGTCCTCGAGCTTCGCTTCGCCGCCGACGGCAACGCAGCCGCTGCGCCGCAATTAGAGGGCATCGGCGAGCGCCAGGAACTGCTGCCCGATCGGGTGCTGATCTACGCCGACGACGGCGAACATGCGCTTACCGAGACTCACCACCGCGGGCTGCAGCCAGAGAGCGCCCTTGTGCGCCGCGCCAGCCTTGAAGATGTGTTCTTGTTGCTCACCGGACGGACATTGGTCGATTGATGGCAGCCATGGGTACACCGGGGGCGCTGCGCGTCGCGAGTTGGCACCTCACCGCGTTCCGACGGTTCTGGCGGCTGAACCTGCTCTCGTCGTTGGTGCAGCCGCTGCTGTACCTGCTCGGCCTCGGCGTTGGCGTCGGCTCATTGGTCGACCGCAACACCGGTTCTGGGCAGCTGCTCGGCTCCGCCTCCTACGTCGCTTTCGTCGCCCCCGGCCTGCTGGTCACCACCGCGATGGCACTTACTGCCGGCGAGAGCATGTGGCCGGTGATGGGCTCGCTCACATGGCAGCGCGGCTACCACGGCATAGCCGCCACCTCATTGGAGGCTCGCGACATCGTCTTCGGCCACGGAACTTGGATGATGGTCAGGAGTGGGATCGCCGCGACTGCGGTGGCGATTGTGTTGGCTTGCTTCCGCGAGACCCGGTCGTGGGGATTACTGCCCGGGATCTTGGCGGCAATCGCCGTCGGTGTCTCGTTCGCGATGCCGATCATGGCCTTCTCGATCAACGTCAAGCTCGACGGAGCGTTCGCCGGACTGCAACGTTTCCTCATCATTCCGCTGTTTCTGTTCGGCGGCGCGTTCTACCCAATCTCTCAGCTACCGACGGTGGTGCAGTGGGTGGCCAGGCTCTTCCCCTTATGGCACGGCGTGGTCATGGCGCGCGACTTCAGCGTCGGCGATGTCGATTGGGCGGGTGTCGTCGGCCACACCGCTTACATCGCCGCGTGGGTCGTCGCCGGCACATGGATCGCGATCATTCGGCTACGCAAGCGGTTGTACCCCTGATGTTGCTGCGCATCGTTCCTCCGGCCCTGGTCGTGCGGCGACCACACCGCATGATCGAACGCCACGTCGTCGCCTATCGCCGGCAATGGCTGATCGTGGTCAGCGGCTTCTTCGAGCCGCTGTTCTATCTTCTCAGCATGCGCGCTGGTTTGAGCGATCTCGTCGGCAAGGTGTCGATCGCCGGCAGGCAGGTGTCGTACGAAGCCTTTGTGGCACCGGCATTGATGGCGTCATCGGCGATGAACGGCGCGATCTTCGACTCGACCGGCAACGTTCTGCATCGCATGAAATACGCGCGCATCTACGACGCTGCACTGGCGACACCGATGACACCTGTCGACGTTGCCGTCGGTGAGATCGGCTGGGCACTGATTCGCGGCCAACTGTACGCATGCAGTTTCCTCGGTGTGATGGCCGCGCTCGGGTTGGTGGAATCGTGGTGGGGATTGCTGGCGCTGCCGGCGTGCGCACTAGTCGGCCTGACTTTCGCGAGCATCGGTTTCGCTGGCACGACGTTCATGCGCGGCTGGGCCGACATGGAGATCGTCACCACGCTGATGATGCCGCTGGCGTTGTTCTCGGCCACGTTCTTCCCGATCTCCAGCTACGGATCGTGGTCGTGGCTGGTGCAACTCTCGCCGCTGTATCACGGAGTGGTGTTGGTGCGGGCAGCCAACACCGGCGTCTGGGACGCATCGCTACTCGGCCACATTGCTGTACTGCTCGGGCTGGCGCTGGCAGCAATCGTGATCGCCGCCCGCCGCCTCGACCTGCTGTTGCGCAAGTAGCAGGTGCGACCATGAGGATTCTGGGGCTTCTGGGGCTGGATCGTCCCAAACCGGCTTCTGGGGCTGAATCGTTCCGGGAGCCGGAACGATTCGCGCCCAGAACGGTGGCAGTCGTCGCCGGATTGGTGGCGACAGTCTTCGTCGTGCTTCGTCTGTTCATCGCCGCCGACGGTGACGTGAGCAAGTTCGTCGTCGCCGGCTCGGCACACACCGACGCCGCGCAAGTCGAGCCCGTGATTCATGTATTCGACTCCGACGGGTACGACGGGCAGTTCTACTGGCGACTGGCGACGAACCCGGCGAAGCTCGACCTGGCGAGGTACCGAGGAGTGCAGCTCGACTCGCCTCTGCGCCTGTCGCGCTTCGGATACCCGGCGATGGCGTGGGTCGTCGCCGCCGGTCAGGCGGCGTGGGTGAAGTGGTCACTCGTCATCGTCAACATTTTCAGTATGGCCGTGCTGGCGGCATCAGGAGCGTGGCTCGCGCGCAGCCGCGGTCGACCGGCCCTCGCGGGCTTGCTGGTGGCATCCTCTTCCGGCCTGGTGATGTCGCTCAGCCGCGACCTCGGCGAGGTGACAATGGTCGCCGCTCTCGTCGGTGGAGTCGCGCTGATGGAAAGGCGGCGGTACCAGTTGGCCGGTGCGTGCTGGCTACTTGCCTGCCTCACTCACGAGCAGGCACTGTTCTGCGTCGTCCCTTATGCCGCTTACCGTGGCGTTCAGATGCTTCGCCGCCGTGCGTGGGCGCTCACCGCCCCAGATCTTCCGTGGATCATGGCGCTCGCCGCGTTCGCCGTGTGGCAGTCGGCCTGTCGCGTGATCCTGGGCAAGTTCCCGGTGCTCGAATCCGGTGGCGAGACGATCGACCTGCCAATGCGAGGTTTCGTCAGTCAAGTGTCCTATTGGGCACACCACGGCCTCGCTCGCCAACAGATACTCGTTGTCCCGCAATTCGTTCTGCTGACCACGCTCGTCGTGTTCGCCTTTCGCAGCCTGGCCAGCCTGGCTCCAACGGATCAGTGGCTAGGGTGGGCGCTTGCGGGAGCGACCGCGACGGCGGCTTCGCTGTCGAAGATCGTTTGGCTCGGCCCCGCCGAGTTGCGCCAGATTGTGGTGCTGTCCACGATCGCATGGCTGGTCATCGTGGTTTCGAATCGTCGAGTACCCGCGGTGCTGGTGATGGCGACATGCGCGGTGTGGCTGATGACGGCCGCGCTGCGAATTGTGGCGGTGTAGAGCGCCGAACCCGCTGTGCGTCGAGGCCCGACCCCACACGAGTGATGTCCAGCGTGACGACTTGAGCGGCTGAAACTAGGGACGACTGAGTCATCCCGTCGTGAGTTACTCGATACGCAGGCCGGATATGGCCCGGGCGATCACCAACTGCTGGATCTCGCTCGTTCCTTCGAAGATCGTGTGGATCTTGGCGTCGCGGTGCCAGCGTTCTACCGGATACTCGCGGGTGTAGCCGTAGCCGCCGAGGATCTGGATGGCATCTTCGGTTACGCGCACGGCAACTTCCGACGCTTTGTACTTGCTCATCGAGCCTTCGCCGTTCTTGAAGCCACCATTGCGGGCGAGCCATGCGGCGCGCCAGATCAACAGGCGGGCGGCGTCGATCTCGGTGGCCATGTTCGCCAGCTTGAACGCGATCGCCTGGTGCATGACGATCGGCTTGCCGAACGCCTTGCGCTCCTTCGCGTAGTCGAGCGAGAACTCATAGGCAGCACGCGCAATGCCGAGCGCCTGCGCGCCGACCGCCGGACGTGTGGCCTCGAAGGTGGTCATCGCCGGTTGTTTCTCGCCGCTGTGGCCCATCTCGCGCGCGCGAGCCAACTTGGCATCGAGCTTGGCCTTGCCACCAAGCAGGCAGCGACCGGGAACGCGGCAATCGTCGAGCACCACTTCGGCGGTGTGCGAGGCACGAATTCCGTGCTTCAGGTACTTCTGCCCTTGGCTGATCCCCTTGGTGCCCGGGGGCACGATGAAGCTCGCATGCCCGCGACCCTTCAGCTCGGGTTCAACCGCGGCAACGACCACGTGCACATCGGCGATACCGCCGTTTGTTATCCAAGCCTTGGTGCCGTTGAGCACCCACTCGTCGTTGGCCTCGTCGTAGACGGCTCTGGTGCGCAGCGACGACACGTCGGAGCCGGCGTCGGGCTCGCTAACGCAGAACGCGCCCAACTGCACCTTCTTGGCGTCGCCGTAGCACTGCGGCACCCACTCCATCACCTGTTCGGGTGTGCCATTGCCGGAGATTCCGGCGGCGGCGAGTGCGGAGCCCATCAGGGCCATGCCGATACCGGCGTCACCCCAGAACAGTTCCTCGATGCACACCGGCAACGTCAATCCGGAAGGGTCGGCCTGGGTGTTCATCAGGAACTCCCAGCCGTACAGGCCGATCTCGGCCGCCTCCTGCACTATCGGATACGGAAATTCCTCACGTTCGTCCCACTCGTGGGCAGCGGGTCGGATGACCGACTCGGAAAAGTCGTGCACCCACTTCTGCAGCTGCAACTGGTCTTCGTTGAGTGAAAAATCAGCCATCGGATCACCTCGGTGTGAAGCGTAAGTGTAAGTTACTCACCGGTAACTCTATCCGATTTGGATCGACAACAACGTGTTTGCGATCGCTTCGAACGTCAATTTCGTGCCCGGGGTGAGGGCGTGCACGCCGTCCCAGCGGTATCCGGTGCTGTCGGCGATGGTTGCGTCGGTGCAGTATTCGGCTGGTCCGGTGACGAACGTGGTGGTCGTCGGGTTGTCGGCGGCGACCTGGCGCATCATCTCGTTGAGGTGGGCCACCCGCGTGTCATCGCCGCGCTCGGGCAGGGCGGGAACTCCGGCACCGACGATGTCCTTGGGTCGCATACACGGGATCTCGAGCAGCGCAACCTTTGTGCCGACACCCGCGAGAGCGTCGATTCCCTTCTGCAAGCCGGTGGTGAATCGCTGATCGACGGTCGGTGTTCCGAACGGAATGCGCACACCGTCGATCATGACGTCGAACACATCCCACGCGCCGATTACCACCAGCGCCACCTCGGCCTGATCTTCTTGTGCATCGCGCGCCCAGTCGGATTCCCAACCGGTGCACTCACCGAACGGGCGGGTGAAATTGTCGCGATCCGACACCGCCTTACCGTCGCTGTAAACGCTGCACCCTCCCCACGAACCGTCGGTGATCGTGAACGTGTTCTCGATTCCGGCGGGAAGGTTGATGGCAAGCGAATGCGCCGTGGAGTCGCCGACGATCACCATTCGCCGCGGCAGCGTTGCCGTGGTAACCGTCGGCGCCAGGGTCGAATCGACAACCACACTGCCGGTCGGCAATGTCGTCGCGGCAGCAACAGCCGTGGGGTCGAACGCGACCTGCTGGTCGCCGCGATCCTTGGCGGCATCGAACACCGCGTCGGATTTGGCGAAGAAGACCGACATGCTCGCCGCCACCGCGATCACACTTATCGATGCGCAGCCTGCAACCAGGTTGCGCTGCTGAGGCTGATGTTGCTTCCACCATCGGCCGAGCTCACCCCGACGAATCGGTGACTCGATGAACAGATAGCAGAACTCGCTCACCGGCACGGCAATCGCGACTGCCACCAGGAAGTCGATGGTCGATCCCCTATACGCGCCGACGATGCGACTGATCGGCCATGTCCACAGGTAGAGCCCGTAGGAGCGCTTGCCGATCTCGACCACCGGTTGCCAGCCGAACAGCATCCGCGCGGAAGCGGCCATTGGATGCACGACGACCGCCACCAATGCCGCCGACGAGATCGTCACGGCGGGTAGCAGCCACACATAGGTCGCCTGGCTGTCGACACGGCCGACGATGAACGCGCCGACGAGAACAGCAGTCGCCCCAAACGCGACCATGCTCAGTGTGCGACCAGCATTGGCATGAGCTTTTCCTTGTGCTCGCCACGGCCGCCACAGAAAGGCCATCGCCGCGCCGAGTAGCAGGCCACTCGATCGCGTGAACGTGGAGAGGTAGAGGAAGTTGGTCGTGCCCACCGGGCGCATTCCCCACTCGGCGGTGTCGAGGGAGAAGAAGTAGGGCCACTTCGTCGGCCACTTCGCGAGGTAGGCGACGGCCGTCGCGACCATGAGACCGAAGGACACGAAAGCCAGCGCCGTTCCCCACCGGCGATCGCGACCGCCACCGGCCCCGGTTCGATAGCGGGAGAAGAGTGCGATGAACACCACCGGCCAGATGAGGTACCACTGCTCCTCCACCGCCAGGCTCCACAGATGACGGAACAACGTCGGCGTGCCCGAGAAGTAGGCGACCTTGCTGAATATCTGGCCCCAGTTGGCCAGGTAGAAGATGCCCCACGGGTAATCGCGCCGCACCTGCGAGTGTTGCTCGGCACTGCCCCAGAACACGGCCCAAACACCTATGACCACCAACATCGTGAACAGCGCCGGCAGCAACCGTCGCCAGCGCCGCAGCCAGAACCGCCACAGGCTCACCTTGCCACTGCCATCGCGTTCTTCGATGAGTAGTGAGGTGATGAGGAATCCGGACACCACGAAGAACACCTCGACGCCGAAGAACCCGCCGTGCATCCAGTCGAAGCCTGCGTGGTAGAGGATGACAGCGATCACCGAGATCGCCCGCACCCCATCAAGGGTCGGCTGATAGCCCATCCTGGGCGGTTCGGCCGGGCGTCGTTCGAATCGAGACAGCCGCGTCAGTGCGGGATGATCTTGCACGTCGGCCACGGGGATCAAGTCTCGCAGGTGATTACACCAACGGGACCGTCACCCGTGGCTCTTGCTGGGCGTCGATACCCGATGGCGATGCAAGCCCCAGACGAGCAGCAGGACAACCGCGACGGCGCAAAGTCCGGCGGCGACGGCATAGGGGCTCCAGACCCCGACGTGGTCGAACATCCAACCCGCCGTCGGTGGACCCACAATGCGGCCAACGGCATACGCCGACTGTTGGAAACCCATCGCCTCTCCCCGCCGCTCGGGTGGGGCGACCTCGCTCACCAGCGACGAGATCGAGGGTGAGGCCACCCCCTGACCGACCGACAACAGCACAACGGCGGCGATCAACAACGGCCACACCGTGGAAACGGAGGTTGCCGCTAGGCCGGCGACCAGCAACACAACCCCACCGACATAGAGCGCGTTGACCCCAAAGCGCTTCGCCAACCGACCGTAGAGTGCGCCTTGGATGACGACCAGCAGCAGTCCAATTCCGAGGAACACGAAGGCCGAGCCTCGCTCGCCGAAGCCGAACCGGTGACGTCCGAGCAGGGAGAACGTCGCCTCGAAGGCCGTGAACGCGACGGTGGTGATGAATCCGATCGTCGCCAGTTGCCGCAGGGCCGGTGTCGCGGCATGGCGGCCGCGACGCATCGGCTGCGACGGCGTCGCATCGGTCGCAGCGCTGCGCGTCTCTGGCAAGCGCACAATCGCAACGAGCGCATTGGCGAGCGCGAGAACACCCGCGACGTAAAACGGAACGTGCGGGCCGCCAAGTGTCGCCAGCCCGCCGATCGCCGGCCCGATGACGAACCCGACACCGAAGGCTGCGCCGAGCAGACCCATCAGGCGCGGCCGTTCCTGCGGCGGGGCCAGGTCGCCGACCGCTGCCTGGGCAACCGACAGGCTGGCGCCCGACGCGCCGTCGATGATGCGCCCGGCGAACAGCACCCACAACACTCCGGCGGCGCCGGTGATGAAACTGCCGACGGCGGTGCCGAGCAGCGAGATCACGATCACCGGCTTGCGACCGATGCGATCGGAGAGTCGCCCGAGAAGCGGCGCACACAGGAACTGCGCGGCCGAGAACGACGCGAACAACAAGCCGATGGTGAGGCCCGACGCACCGAAACGTTCGGCGTAGACAGCAAGGATCGGCACAACGATTCCGAACCCGATCAGATCGAGGGCGACGGTTGTCCAGATCGTCCAGAAGCCCTTGGGGATCGGCGGCTTACTCGAAGTGCGTTTGGACGTCGACACGGTGCACCGTTCTATCTCAGTTCAACCGGAAGTCCCGTTCCAATCGACTTGCAACTGGGGCTGGGGATTTCCGGTTGGCGGAAATCCCCAGCCCCAGAAGCCGATTTGGGACGATCCAGCCCCAGAAGCCGCTAGCGACGGACGGTGGTTCCCGACTTCGTGGTCTCGACCAGCCAGCCGGCGGATTGCAACTCGGCGCGCAACGAATCGGCGAGAGCGAAATCCTTCGCCGCGCGGGCGGCATCGAGTGCGGCCACGCTCGCCGCCACTTCGGCGGGAACATCGTCGGCCGCGACGAGTACCAAGCCAAACGCCGTGCACATCTCACGCACTGCAGCAGCGAGGCCGGCGACTTCGGGCTCACCCGAATCAAGTGCCGCGTTCGCCCGCCGAACGGTCTCGAAGAGAATCGCCGTCGCAGCCGGCGTATCCAGATCGTCGTCCATTCGTTCACGGAAGCGTTCCAGAACCGTTGGATCGGGATCAGCCGACGCAACTTCAGCCGTGCGCGACGCGAACGAATCGAGGCCTGCCGTCGCTTTCGTTGCTGCCTCGAGATTCTCGCGGCCGACACTCACCGGACCGCGGTAGTGCGCTTGTAACAGCAGCATGCGGTAGGAGCGCGGGTCGTATTGCTCCATCAGGTCGACAAGGTTGGAGACGTTGCCGAGACTCTTCGACATCTTCTCCCCCTCGGCGTCGACGACGAAGCCGTTGTGCATCCAATGGTTGGCAAAGCGCTTGCCGAGTGCAACGGCTTGCGCCCGCTCGTTCTCGTGGTGGGGGAACTTCAGATCCATCCCGCCGCAATGAAGATCGAAACCCTCGCCGAGCAGACCGAGGCTCATCACGACGCACTCACTGTGCCACCCTGGCCGACCATCGCCCCACGGAGACGGCCACGACGGCTCGCCGGGCTTGGCGAGCTTCCACAGCACGAAGTCGGCAGGATTGCGTTTGTTCTCGGCGCCGACCACGTCGCGATCGCCGCCACCCTCGAGCATGTCGGTGAGACGCTGGTTGGAAAGCAGACCGTAGTCCTCGACCGATGCAACGTTGAGATACACGCCGTCATTGGTGATGTAGCCACGGCCGATATCCACCAGTTGTGCGATCATTGCCACCATCTCGGCGACGTAGTCGGTGGCATGAGGAACGTCGGTCGGGCGCGCGACGCCGAGTCTGCCCATCGCCTCGAACCACACCGCTTCACATTTGTGGGTGATCTCCTGCCACGGCCGGTTCTCGGCGTTGGCGCGGTTGATGATGCTGTCGTCGATGTCGGTGATGTTGCTGACCAAACGCACCCGCAAACCTGTCCATTCCAGATAGCGACGCAGCACGTCGTACACGAGGGTGGCGCGGCCATGGCCGAGGTGCGGTGGGCCGTAGACGGTGGGACCACACAGATAGACGCTCACCGCGCCCGGCTCGCGCAACGCGAGCTCACGTACCGTGCGGGTGGCGGTGTCGTAGAGGTGCAACATCGGTGGCAAGCCTACGGTTTGAGGGGTCGGCAGCCGGGAACGAAATAGGACCGCCGGATAGCCTGAGGGCCGCCATGGCCAACCCGACTCCAACTGCAAACATCCCCGACAAGCCGACACTCGATGGACTTGAAGCGCGCTTCGTCGCGCAGTGGGAAGCCGACGGCATCTATCGCTTCGATCGATCCGCACCGCGCGCGCAGGTGTACTCGATCGACACCCCGCCTCCGACAGTCAGCGGCAGCCTGCACATCGGCCACGTGTTCAGCTATACGCACACCGATCTGATGGCGCGCTATCAACGCATGCGCGGCAAGGCCGTGTTCTACCCGATCGGTTGGGACGACAACGGTCTCGCGACCGAACGACGGGTACAGAACGTCACCGGCGTGCGCTGTGATCCCAGTCTGCCTTACGTGCCGAATTATCAGCCTCCGTTTCGCGGCGACGTCCCCAAGGATCACCGCGCCGTTCCAGTTGGCCGTGGCAACTTCGTGGAACTCTGCCAACAGATCACCCATCTCGATGAGGTGTCGTTCGAGGAAGTGCTTCGCCGTCTCGGTCTCAGCGTCGATTGGAGCTTGCTGTACACCACCATCGGTGAACGCGCGCGGCGAATCAGCCAGCAGTCGTTCCTACGCAACCTCGCCGCCGGGCACGCCTATCAACAAGACGCGCCGACGCTGTGGGACATCGACGAACAAACCGCCGTCGCACAAGCCGAAATGGAAGACCGCGAGATCAGTGGCAACTACCACCGAGTCGCGTTCCATCGTTCCGATGGGACCAACGACGTGCTCATCGATACGACCCGCCCCGAGTTGTTGCCATCGTGCGTCGCGATCGTTGCGCACCCCACCGACAAGCGATACCAGTCGCTGTTCGGTACCACCGTGACGACACCACTGTTCGGTGTCGAGGTGCCAGTCGTCGCCCACCACCTTGCCGAGCCCGACAAGGGCACCGGCATCGCGATGATCTGCACGTTCGGCGATGTCACCGACGTCACCTGGTGGCGCGAGCTCGATCTGCCGTCGCGCGCGCTCCTCGGTTTCGATGGTCGCTTCGCCGTCGAAGTACCCAATTGGATCACCTCCGACAAGGGGACCGCGGCGTACGAGAAGATCGCCGGATTGAATCCCAAGCAGGCGCAACGGGCCGTCGCGGAGATGCTGGCAGCGTCGGGCGAATTGATCGGTGAGCCGCGCGAGATCAAGCACCCGGTGAAGTTCTACGAGCGCGGCCATCGACCGTTGGAGATTGTTGCCACCCGCCAGTGGTACATCCGCAACGGTGGCCGCAGCGAGACTCTGCGCGACGAACTCGTGGAACGCGGCGGTGAACTGGCCTGGCATCCGCCGTATATGCAGAGCCGTTACAGCGACTGGGTCGCCGGGTTGAAGGGCGATTGGTTGATCAGCCGCCAGCGTTACTTCGGGGTGCCGTTGCCCGTGTGGTATCGACTCGACGCCGACGGCAATCCGAACTTCGACGAGGTGCTCGTGCCCAACGACGGCGAACTGCCAATCGATCCGGCAAGCGATGTACCTGCTGGTTTCACCGCCGCGCAGCGCGGCATTCCCGACGGTTTCATCGGCGAGGGCGACGTGATGGACACATGGGCAACCTCGTCGCTGACGCCACAGATCGCCGGTGATTGGGAGGGTGACAGCGATCTGTTCGAGCGCGTGTTCCCGATGGACCTGCGTCCACAGGGGCACGACATCATTCGAACATGGTTGTTCGCGACGATGGTGCGTAGTCACCACGAGTTTGAAGGTGTCCCGTGGCGCAACGCGGCGATCAGCGGCTTCATTCTCGATCCCGATCGCAAGAAACTGGCGAAGTCGAAGGGCAACGCAACGTCGACACCATTGCACCTGCTCGAGGAACACGGCACCGACGCCGTCCGCTACTGGGCAGCCAACGGTCGGTCGGGCGTCGACACGATCTTCGACGAAGGGCAGATGAAGGTCGGTCGCAAGTTGGCGACGAAACTGCTCAACGCCAGCAAGTTCGTGCTCGGTTTCGGTTCCCCAATCCCCACCACCACCCCCACCGATACCGCCACCCACCCGTTGGATCGCGCGATGCTTGCCCGCCTCGATGGTGTAATCGTGGAAGCGACCAAGGCTTTCGACGGCTATGAGTACGCGTCGGCGCTGGAGCGAGTCGAGGCTTTCTTCTGGTGGTTCTGCGACGACTACGTAGAGCTGGTCAAGGGACGCGCGTATGGCGCCCACGGCGACGACGCGGCAGCGAGCGCTCTCGTGTCATTGCGCCGCGCGCTCGAGATACTGCACCGACTTTTCGCACCATTCGTGCCATTCGTAACGGACGAGGTGTGGAGTTGGTGGCAACCCGGCTCCGTGCACACTCAACCGTGGCCGGTCCCGGGCGGGGTCTGGGGCGACGACGCGCTGATCGAGCCTCTCGGCGAGGTTTTGGCTGCCGTGCGGAGGGCGAAGACCGAGGCCAAGGCCAGCCAAAAGACGGCTGTCACGCTGCTGACGGTTCATGCCCCCAAGGACGTGCACAGGTTGATCGCCGACGCCGAGGACGACCTGCGCGACTCCGGTTCGGTGGTGGAATTGCGTTACGCAGAAGCAGCAGCGATCGCGTGTGACGTATTTCTTGCGGATATCCCCAAGGGGGCGCCGACCACGGCGACGTTCGAGTAGTTAGCCTGATCTACCGAATGGAAACCTTTGACGAATTCGAGCTTCCCGCGCGCTCGAAACCAAGCCACACTCTCGCTCAAAAGGCGGTGATGGCGATCAACATCGTCGTGATCATCGGGTGCCTGGTCGGCGCCGGTGCTCTGCTCTACGGCAAGAACGCGCTCGACAACACGTTGGCCACCAAGCACGTCGACGTGGTCACCAGCGTGGTCGTGCAGACCGCTGCACCAGTGGATGAAAGCACGACTACGGGCATCACCGCCCCTCCCGGCACGTTCCCGCCTGCCGACCCGCAGGCCGTGAACTTCCTGATCGCGGGCTCCGACGCCAACTCATGCAGCACCCCTGGGTCGCCGTGGTCCAATGCTGCCGACCCCGCTCGCGATGCAGTCGGCCGTAGCGACTCGATCATGGTGATGCGCGTCGACCCGACTACCAAGCAGGCAGCTGTGCTCTCGTTCCCCCGCGACCTGTGGGTGAAGGTCGCCGGTGCCAACCAGCGCATCAACACGGCCTATGTCCAAGACGATTACACCCTGCTCGCCCAGACGATTTACGACAACTTCGGTGTAACGGTCGATCACTACCTGCAGGTCGACTTCTGCGCCTTCAAGAAGATCGTCGATGCCGTCGGCGGTGTGGCGGTTCCCTTCCGGACGCGCATCATCGATACCCACGTCGGTCTGGACATCCCGATGGGATGCCACACCTTTTCGGGCGACGAAGCCCTCGCCTACGTGCGCTCGCGTCACCTCAAGTCCGTCGACGCGCAAGGTAACAGGACCGAAGACAGGGCTGGTGATCTCGGCCGCATGTCGCGCCAGCAGGACTTCCTGCGCCGGGTGCTGCAGGCGGCACTCAACAAGGGCATCTATGACCCGGCAGTTGCGACGGCGCTGATTGAATCGATGCAGCAGTACATCGTTCGCGACTCCGGGTTTCTCGCAATCGACAAGGTGTTGAGTTTTGCCGGTGTCATGCGCGACATCGATCCGACGTCTATCCGCACCTACCAACTCGACAGCTACGGCAAAGTTGTGAGCAGCGTGGCCGTGCAAATACCGAAGATCGACACCGACAACATGCAGGCGATACTCGCCATCTTCCGCGGCACGGCGCCGCTCGCCGGCGCCCCTGATCAGGTGTTCACCACTACCACCGTCGCCGCCCCGACCGGTACCACGGTTACGACCGGAACGACTGTTACGACCGGAACAACTGTCGCCACCGTGCCGGGCGAGCCCGCCGAGAACGTCGTTGGCGACATCGTCCCCGACGAGACGGTGCAGTGCTAGATCCGATGAATAAGTAGCCTGACCGACCGTGGAAACCGCAGAAGGTTTCGAGCTGAAACCCAGTTTCAAGCGTCGCCACACCAACGCGCAACGGGCGGTGATGGTGCTGAACGTCGTGGTTGTGATCGCTTGCCTCGCCGGTGCCGGCGCCCTGCTGTTCGGAAAGAACGCCCTCGACAACACACTGGCCACTGAGCAGGTCGACATCGTTACCAGCACGGCCAGTCCTACCATTCCGCCTTTGTCGACTGCTGGCAGCAGCAGCACCACCGCTGGCACAGTCCCGGTCACGTTTCCCCCTGCCGACCCGTTCGCCGTCAACTTCTTGATCGTCGGCTCCGACGCCAACGCGTGTGTCGATCCGAATTCGAGATGGGCAGGCGCTGCCGACCCAACGCGCGAGTCGCTCGGCAGCCGCAGCGACTCGATCATGTTGATGCGGGTGGATCCGACCACCAACCAGGCCGCAGTGCTGTCGTTTCCCCGAGACCTGTGGGTGAAGGTTGGGAACAGCAGCGGTCGCATCAACTCCGCGTACGTCGAGAACGACTACACGCTGCTCGCACAGACTCTGTACGACAATTTCGAGATCACCGTCGATCACTACCTGCAGGTCGACTTCTGCGCTTTCAAGCAGATCGTCGATGCGGTCGGCGGAGTAACTGTTCCGTTCAAGACTCGCATCGTCGACACCAACGTCAACCTCGATGTACCTGCCGGCTGCCACACGTTCAGTGGCGACGAGGCGCTGGCCTACGTGCGCTCGCGACATCTCAAGTGGGTCGACGATAACGGTGTCAAGCACGAAGATCGAGCTGCCGACTTCGGCCGCATTGCGCGCCAGCAGGATTTCCTTCGTCGCGTGCTCCAAGGAGCGCTGGCGAAGGGCATCTACGACCCCGCCGTTGCCCAGGCACTGATCGAGTCATTGCAGAATTACATCGTTCGCGATTCGGGTTTGCTGGCCATCGACGAGATACTCAGCTTCGCCGGTGTGATGCGCGACATCGAGCCGACCGGCATTCGTACCTACCAGATCGAGTCGACCGCGCTGAATGTGGCCGGCAACTCTGTGCGCAAGCCAAGCCTCAAGGGCGACAACATGAAGGCGATCCTGGCAATTTTCCAGGGAACTGCGGCGCTCGCCGGTTCGCCGGAGCAAGTCTTCGAGACGACGACCGTTCCCGCCCAGACGACCGGCGCGACGACGGGCCCGACGACGCCTACCGCCACCGCGACGACGACCACACTGGTGAGTGAGCCGGACGAGAACATCCTCGGCGACATCGTGCCCGACGAGACGGTTCAGTGCTGAACGAACCTCGGCGCGTGTTCACAAGGATCTGCTAAGTGCGCGAGTGAGCACTTCGGCGACGACACTCGGACCGCTCACCGTTAGGCACTTGGCACCGATGCCGGCAGCGAACGCGATCGCCCCCTCGCAGTCGCTCTCCGGCGCCACGATCACCAACTCATCGAGCCCGGCCGCGACGGCGGCCGCGTTGCCGGCAACGGTGGCACGGCAGTCGCTGAGCAGCACCGCAATCTTGCGGCCGGCGCCGCTGCGGTCCAACTGCGATCGGGCCGCTACCAAGGCACTGGCAAGATCGGTTGTGCCGAACCCGCGCAGCGACAGCAGATCGCCCACGACCCGTTCGCTCGGCTTCTGGCTCAGTTGCCCCTTGCTGACGACGACGTCTCTTCCAAAGGCCAGCACGCTGTAGTCAGACGGGGCCAGGCTCGCCACTGCCGCGGCCGCGAGAGCCGCCGTCGCCAACGGCTTGCCTTCCATCGAGCCGCTGCGATCAACCAGCAGACAAAGGGCGGTTCGCGGGTGAACCCAGCCGCGCACCCGTAGTAGATCGGGGTCGACGGTGTGCCCGCCGTTGTGGGCCGCGACCCTCATCCCTTCCAGGCTGGCATCGATATCGAGATCGCCACCGTCGGGTTGATACGCCAGCGTGCGCAGCAGCCCGACGCCACGCGACGCGTCACGGGCGCCGCGAGCGATGTCGACGAACACTTTGGCGGCCAATCGCTTCGCGAGTTCACGCAATCGTTCGTCGGTCGCGCCGACAAGGTCGGCGAGCAGCGCCAACGTCTCATCGGGATCTTCTCGCAAGGCCTGGTCGACCGCCGACTCATCGAGCTGGCCGACATCGGGCGAGAGTTGACCGAAGCGCGCACGCTGGGCAAGTTGGCGTCGCGATGTCGTGCGCCGCTGATTCTTGGCAACCTCCGCTTCCGCCTCGGCACCTTCCTTGATTGTGGGCCGGTTCAGCGATGGGGACTGCCGGGGTTCGCCCCCAGCGGGGCGTCCGCTTTTCCCTGTTCGGCATCCGCCCGCGAATCCGTCGATCCGAACACCTGCTGCCAGAGTTCGGTCACGATCTCCTCCGCCGATCGACCGCACCCCTCACGTAATCGCATACGGCCGCCGAGCGCGACCAGCGCGGCATCGAGCCCAACTCCCGGATCAGCAACGCTCACGTTGCGCAGCTTCGCCAACGACGAGGCCACGGCCACGGCATCGAGCGCACCGCGGACCGAAGAGCCGATGCGAACGTCGGGGTGTGTGCGCGTGCTGCGCACCACCGTCACCACCTTGGCAAGCCAGGCACGATCGATCACGAGATCGGCAAGCGCCCGCTCGACGATGGTCGCCTCGTCGGGGGCATCTTGATAGCCGACAGACAGGCGGCAAACGCGGTCGTAGACCGCGGCGCTGATTCGAGCAGTGCCAATGGCGTCGAAGGGGTTCATCGCCGCGACCAGCCGGAAACCGTCACCCGCGGCCAGTCGTCCCAACCGCGGCACGTGCAGTTCACGTTCGCTCATCACTGTGATCAAGACGTTCAGCGTCTCCTCCGGAATTCGATTGATCTCCTCGACGTACAACAGCGAGCCGTCACGCATCGCCGTGACCAAGGGGCCGTCGACGAACACATCGGGGTCGTAGCCGTCGGTGAGAACTCGGGCCGGATCGAAGTGACCTATCAGACGAGCCGGGGTGAGCTCGGCGTTGCCTTCCACGAATTCGAACCCGAGACCGAGTTCGTCGGCGACAGCTCGCAGCAGCGTGCTCTTGCCGGTACCAGGGGGACCTTCCAGGAGCACGTGGCAATCCGCGGCCAGTGCCGCCACCACGAGCTCGATCTCCCGGGCGCGCCCGACCACTCTGCCGAGTACCCGCGGAATCAAGCCCTGTTCCCGTTCGCCCACCGCTGCAACCTACCGAAGGCCAGCGCGCCAAGCCACATGGCTTTCGCTAGTTTCGTCGCACCGTTTCGATCGGGTCACGCATCAACACATCTTCGACCCTCACAGCCGGCTCTATCAGGCAACCACAGAACGCCTGGGGATCCCATCCGTGTGCCCAGCGAACCAAGTCATACGCGGGAAGCGGCCGACTAACGAGGTAGCCCTGGATCTCCCGACATCCGAGATTGCTGACGATACGCAAGGCACATTCATCCTCGATACCTTCGGCAATCGTCGTCAATCCGAGCTCATTGGCCAGGTTGATCGATGCGCGCACAATCGCGGCCGCACTGTCGTCGAAGGCCAGTCGGCTGATGAAGCTGCGGTCGATCTTCAATTGATCGACCGGTAGGCGATGGAGTTGCTGAAGAGACGAATAGCCCGTCCCGAAGTCGTCAATCGCAATCAACACCCCCAGCGCCCTCAGCTGGTTGAGCACTGCAACGCTCGTGTCGACATCGACGACCATCGAGTCCTCGGTGATTTCCAAATGCAGTGAGGTGAGAGCGACGCTGGCTTCGGAGAAGATTCGTTCCACGTCGTCAGGAAGGGCGGGGTCGAGCAAGTCGCGCGGAGTCAGGTTGACGGCGATTGGGATGTCGAGACCGACATCGCGAAACATCGCCACAGTCGCGGCCGCTCGCCTAATGACGAACCGCGTCAGCTTCGTGCTCAGCCCGGCCTGCACCAAGAGCGGCAAGAACTCGATCGGTGCAATCTGCCCATGAGCCGGGTGGTGCCACCGCACCAGCGCCTCGGCACCAGTGATAGAGCCATCCGCAACCGACACCTTCGGTTGAAAGTGCACGTAGAAGTCCTCGTTCTCCATCGCCGGGCTTGCAGACATGTAGAGATCGAGACGTCGTGGCGCGTCGGCATCAAGCTCTGGCGTGTACCAGACGGTGCCCAGCCGATTTCGTTTTGCTTCGTACATCGCTGTGTCCGCCCGGTGCAGCAGGGTTGCCGTGTCGCGCCCCTGCGTTGGCCACTGAACGACGCCGAGGCTGGCACCGACTTCGAATCTGATGCCCTCTAGATCGACCTTAGAGCTCAGAAGACTCTGGATGTCTGCGATTCGACGCGTGAAGTCTCCCGGCCCATCAGATTCGACGGAAGTGAGCAGCATCGCGAACTCGTCCCCACCGAAGCGCGCGACCATGTCGTTGGCGCGCGTGCTGGTGCGCAGCCGACGAGCCATCTCGATGAGCAGTCGATCTCCCGTTTCATGGCCGAGCGAGTCGTTGATTTCCTTGAAGCGATCGAGATCGACCATCACGATCACGCCACTCTGGGCAGGCTTGGCGAGGCCAGTAGTGACCGCCACCTCAAAGCTCAATCGGTTGGGCAGGCCAGTAAGAGCGTCGCTGCGTGCTTGCACCTCGAGCCGCTCGACGAGATGGTCGTTGGACAACCTGGCGCTCAGTGTGTTCGCCAGCGAGCCGAACAAACGAAGCTCATCCTCTGTGAAATCGCTCCGCATCCCGAGCCGATCGGTGACAAAGAGCACGCCAACGCGGTTCAACTCGCCGAGTACGCGGACCGCCAGGATCTTATTCGCCTGCAGCAGTTCGAGCAGCTCACCAACGCTGGTGCGCGGGTCGCTCGTTGTCAGCTGCGTAACTGAGCTATCAACCAGTATTTCGAGGAACCGACGAGCAATCGGTCGAACGTCGAGCTCCTCGAACTTGTCATCGATAAGAACTCGGATCGTCGGCGGATCCTCGCGATCAGGGTCGATGATCACCAGCCCGGCAGACTTCGATCGCATGATCTGCACCAACTCAATCAGGCCGATGTCGAGAGTTCGCGGTCCGAGTTGATTGCTCAGGGCTCGCGTGAACGTGTGAAGTTGTTGCAGATCGTGGAAGCGTTGGGTGAGATGGCCACTACTGCGGAGTAGCACACTCACTCCGATCAGCGGGATGGCCGCGTAGAGCACCATGTAGGGGCTTCCGATCGACGCTGCAGCGGCGGTGACCGTAAACGTGCCGGCGAGGGCAGCGAGGATCTGCGAGTGGCCGACATCGGCAAACAGGTGCCAACGGAACTTGGCATCGACTGCCATGATCACCAGTGGCACCGCCAACAGGCTCATCAACTCCGCAACGAGAACAGCTCCGAGAGGAATCAACCATTCGGTGGCGGTGCGCGGCTGGGCATCGCCAAGAAGCGTCCGCACAATGAGGCCGGCGGCCGCAGCCTCTGCGAGGAACAACGACGCGTTCCAGATCGTCTTCAGCCAATTCGACCTGCGGACCAACAGCATCGTCGGTACCGAACCGAGAACGTACGCCGCGGCCGCCAAAGCGGGGCTCGTGTACAACAGTGCGAACATCAATGGGATCCCGCTGAGCGAGAGCGAGTGTGACTCCTTGCGAATCTCAACGTGCAGCGCCGCGGCCTCAGCCAGTCCGAACGCGATCATCAGTGCGAGGAAAGGCAGCATCCACGCCTGCTCCCGAGACGAAGTGGCGCCTGGTGTGAGGGCGAGCAGCCCGACGCCGAGGCTCGCCAACAGCAGCGCGAATATCAGAACGCGGCTACGTG
>JACQZX010000096.1 GCA_016213665.1 Actinomycetota bacterium
GATGTCGCCCCGATCGTCAAGGCGTCGTCTCTTGACGGCGGATGTGGATCGGCCACGTGCACGACCGCGCCGAGTTGGACGAGGTCGCGCAGAATGAGCTGGCCCCAGCGTCCGCAGCCCACCAAACCGATTTGTCGACCTTGCGCGTTCACCTGACTCCCGACGTCTTGCCGTGCGAGCGTAGAACGTCCGGCGGCTGAAGGAGCGGCCCACTCGTAGCTGGCGATGATCCGGGGGTTTCATGCGTCCGGGGGGTTTCATGCCTGCACACACGCACGAAACCCCCCGAGCGGCCACCCCGGCACGAAACCCCCGGACATTGTGGGGCAGCGTAGGATCGTCGGCATGTCTGGGATGGTTCCGGCGGTGTTGCCGCAGTGTCGCGAGACGGCGCTCATTCGGCCCGACGGTCGGCCGCAGCCGCAGTTTCGCGAGCTGTTACGTCGCATCCCCTCCTGGCGCAACGCGGGATCTGTGCTGTTCCTGTACGTGCAGACGGCAGCCATCTTGTGGGCAACGATCGCGTTCTCACCCTGGGTGTGGCCGCTGACCTTTGTTCTGATCGGCCGCACATTCGCGCAATACCTCTCGCTGATGCACGAGGCCGCGCACCGGTTGCTCTTTCGGAACAAGCGGATCAACGATTTCGTCGGTCGCTGGCTGCTCGGCTATCCGTCGCTGACCAACACCGACGGCTACCGCCGCGTCCACGCGGCACACCATCGCCAGGAATTCGGCCCGGACGAACCCGACATCGCGCTCTATGCCGGTTACCCGATCAGCACCGCCAGCTTTCGTCGCAAACTGCTACGCGACGCCACCGGCCGCACCGGCGTACGCCTGATGGCTCAGCTCATCGAGTCGGCGCGCAGCAACGACCAGCGCTCGCGTCGAACGTTCTGGAAGATCATGCTCACCCAAGCCGTACTGCTCGGCGGCGCGACCGTCGCCGGCTACTGGTGGCTCTACCCGTTCTTCTGGCTCGGCCCATACCTGACCTCGTGGCGCCTGATCAACCGCTTGCGGTCCATCGCCGAGCACGGCGGCCTGCACGCGTCCGCAGATCGGCGCGAGACAACCCATGCCGTCCGCCAGCGTCCACTGGCTCGCTTCCTGCTCGTGCCCTATCGAATCGGGCTGCACTTGCCACACCACGTCGACTCAGGAGTGCCCTTCCGCAACCTCGCCAAGCTCGACGCTGCGTTGCGCACAGCCGGCTATCTCGACAACACGTTCGAGTACCCGTCGTATCCCGCGATCTGGCGGGCGCTCCACGCGCAGCCCGCCGACCAGTTGGCAGCCTGACGAATGACACGTTCGATGCACAACTGGGATACGGAGACCGACCTCTTCGCCCACAGCGTTATCGGGTACGCGATCGAGCGACTGCGTATGCCCAAGGACAAACGGTGGGGAGCATTGCCGGCCGATGAGCTGCGCAGTGCGATCGAACACGCGATCACCGTCGATGGGTCGGGCGCGCTGGAGGCGCTGCACCTGTTCCGCGATGTGCTGATGCCTGCATGCCGACCGATGGACGACCCGATGAACCTCGCCTACGTTCCTACCTCGCCATCGATCGCTTCCACGATGTTCGACCTTGTCGTCAGCGCCTCATCGATTTTCGGCGGTAACTGGGAAGCCGGAGCAGGTGCAATCGCTGCCGAAAACCAGGCGCTGCGGTGGCTCGCCGATCTAGCGGGATTTCCAAAGGGTGCCGGCGGCGTGTTCGTCTCAGGCGGTTCCGCGGCCAACTTGAGCGCATTGGTGACGGCACGCGAGGGTTATCGGCAACGCCACGGCCACTCCGACCGGCTGATGATCGCGGCCACCGACGAGGTGCACGCGTCGGTACGCGCGGCGGCCAAGGTGATGGACGTCGATGTGTTGCCGGTGCCGACCGACGACTGCGGCCGACTGACGGCAGCAGCTCTACGAGCAGCGCTCGCCGGCAATGCAGGTGGCAACGTGTTCGCGATCGTTGCCACCGGGGGCACAACCAACGCCGGCGCGATCGACGAGCTCGATGGCATTGCCGATGTGTGCGCCGAGCACGGTCTGTGGATGCACGTCGACGGCGCCTACGGCCTGGCCGCGCTCTGCAGCAACATCGCGCGCGAACGGTTCCGCGGCATCGAACGTGCCGACAGTTTCGGCGTCGACCCACACAAGTGGTTGTTCGCCCCCTACGACTGTGCCGCGCTCGTGTATCGCGACCCGACCCTGGCCGCGAGCACGCACGCTCAGCACGGCGCCTACCTCGACGCCGTCAACCGCGGCGAGTGGAACCCGAGCGACTACGCCTATCACCTCTCCCGCCGCGCCCGTGGGTTGCCGCTCTGGTTCGGGCTCGTCACCTACGGCACCAGCGCGTACACGCAGGCTGTCGACAGCGCAATCACGACCGCTCGCGCATTTGCCGACGAGGTCGCGGCCCGCCCCGGGTTCACTCTGCTGACGCCCCCACAATTGTCGGTCGTGCTCTTCAGCGCCGACGGTTGGACCCGAGAGCAGTACCTCGAGTGGAGCCATCTGCGCGCCAGGCAGGGTCGCTGGCTGGTGCTTCCCACCACTTGGCAGGGCGAGCCCTGCCTGCGCGTCTGCCTGGTGCACCCGGCGACGACCGTGGAAGCCCTGATCGGGATGCTCGACGACCTGGCCAGTTATCAGGTCGAATAAGGGCCGGGGTGGGTTTCCACTACGGCCATAGGGGAAATAGACTGGCCCGATGAGCGAGCTGTTCCGGATCGAAAATCTGCACGCTCGACCGGTCTCTGACGACCTCGCTGCTCCCGAAATCCTGCGCGGCATTGCGCTCACCGTGCAGGCCGGCGAGGTGCATGCGATCATGGGTCCCAACGGTTCCGGCAAGAGCACGCTCGCGAGCACGCTGTTGGCGAGCCCGGAGTACGAAGTCACCGAGGGCAGCATCTACTTCCAGGGCGACAATGTCACCGACTGGCCGACCGACGTGCGCGCCAAGGCCGGAATGTTCCTTGCCTTTCAATACCCGCAGGAGATCGCGGGGGTCTCGGTGATCCAGTTCCTGCGCCAAGCCCTCTCCGCGCGCAAGGGAATCGACCTAAGCGTTCTCGAACTGCGCCTGGCCACGATGGACTGGATGAAGCGTCTGGGCATGGACAGTTCGTTCGTCGACCGCTACCTCAACGAGGGCTTCAGCGGCGGTGAGAAGAAGCGCAACGAAGTGATGCAGATGGCGATCCTCGAACCGGAGATCGCCATTCTCGACGAGACCGACTCGGGGCTCGACATCGACGCACTGCGCACGGTCGCCAAGGGCATCCGCGAGATTCGTGCCGACCGCCCGCAGATGGGTGTGGTGCTCATAACCCACTACCAACGACTGCTCGATGAGGTGCAGCCCGACCACGTGCACATCTTGGTCGACGGTCGCATTGTCGCCAGTGGCGGGATGGAACTGGCCGCACAGCTCGAAGCGTCCGGCTACGAGGCTTTCAGGTGAGCGCGTTCCGATGACCACACTCGATGTTGCCGCGATCAAACGTCAGTTTCCGCTGCTGCAGCGCGAACTGAACGGAATGCCGTTGGTGTATCTCGACTCGGCCAACACGTCGCAGAAGCCACAGGTAGTGATCGACTCGATGAGCACATTCATGGAGCGTGCGTACTCGCCCATCAATCGCAGCGCCTATCAGCTCGCCGCCGAGGCCACCGACGCATACGAGGGGGCTCGCGTAAAGGTGCAGCGGTTCGTCAACGCCCGCCGCGCCCACGAGATCATCTTCACCAAGAACGCCACCGAGGCGCTCAACCTGGTCGCCTACGCCTGGGGTCGCGCCAATCTGCACGAGGGCGATGTCGTGCTGCTCACGCACATGGAGCACCACGCCAACATCGTGCCGTGGCAAATGCTCGTTCAAGAGCGCGGCATCGTGGTGCGCTGGGTGCCACTCACCGCCGATGGCCAACTCGATCTCGCCACTCTCCCGCAACTACTCGAGGGTGCCAAGGTGTTCGGCTTCACGGCAATGAGCAACGTGATGGGCACCATCACCCCGGTACAACAGCTGTGCTCGGCAGCGCACCAGGCTGGAGCGCTTGCCGTGGTGGACGCCTGTCAGTATGTGCCGCATAACGTCACCGATGTGCAGGCGTGGGGCGCCGACTTCATCGCCTTCAGCAGTCACAAGATGTGCGGACCAACGGGCATCGGCGTGCTGTGGGGCCGCGAGGAACTCTTACAGGCAATGCCACCTTTCCTGGGCGGCGGCAACATGATTGCCGACGTTCGGCTCGACGGTTTCACCTGCGCCGAACTGCCGGCGAAATTCGAAGCAGGCACGCCGCCGATCACCGAGGCCATCGGACTTGGTGCTGCCATCGACTTCCTCTGCGAGCTGGGGATGGCCAACGTACGTCGCCACGAGATCGAGATCGCCGGCTATGCGCTGCGCACGCTCAACGAGCGTTTCGGCAGCGACATTCGACTGCACGGGCCTTGCAACGTGGAGGTGCGCGGCGCCACGTTCAGTCTCGAGTTCCGCGGAATCCACCCGCACGACCTGAGCCAGGTGCTCGATCAGACCAACGTGTGCGTGCGCGCCGGCCACCACTGCGCAAAGCCGCTGATGCGTGAACTAGGTGTCAATGCCACCGCTCGGGCAAGCTTCTACCTGTACAACGACACACACGACGTCGACATGCTGGCCGACGCGCTCGACAGCGCCAGCGACATCTTCGGGTAACAGGAGGTTCCACATGCCCGGCCTGGAAGACCTCTATCGCGAAATCATCCTCGACCACCATCGCACCCCGCGCAATCGTGGCGAGCTGCCACCACCGGCGGCTCACGCAGTTGGCCACAATCCGCTGTGCGGCGACGAGATCGATGTCTACGTGCAGGTCGCGAACGGAGTGATAGCCGACGTGAAAGTTGGCGGGTCGGGCTGCAGCATTTCGCAGAGTTCGGCGAGCATGATGAGCCAAGCGATCAAGGGTAAGCCGCTACCCGACGTGCTCGCGCTGGTGCGGCGCTTCAAGGGCATGATGAGCATCCCCGATGAGGACGGAAACCCAATGGAACCCGACCTCACAGTGAAGCTCGGTGACCTGGAGGCGTTGCAGGGCGTCGTCAAGTACCCGGTACGAATCAAGTGCGCGACGCTCTCGTGGAACACGCTGCTCGACGCTCTTGCTCAATCATGAGCCCGCCGCCTCGCAAGATCATCATCGACACCGATCCGGGCATCGACGATGCAATGGCGATTCTTTACGCACTCGCCGCGCCAGAACTGGAAGTCGTCGGTCTCACAACCGTTTTCGGCAACGCCCATGTCGAGCTGTGCACAACCAACGCGTTCCATATTCTCGATGTCGCCGGTCGCAGCGACATTCCAGTTGCGCACGGTGCCGGCCGGCCACTGGCGATGCCGTATCGCGGTCCGGCCGCCTTCGTGCACGGCGAGAACGGCCTCGCCGACATCGCCTTCCACGACGCACGACGAGCCCCACACGAACTCGACGCGGCCCACTTCATCATCGAGCAGGTGCTCGCCGCGCCAGGCGAGATCACATTGGTTCCGATCGGACCACTCACCAACATCGCGCTCGCGATGTTGCTGCGCCCCGATCTACCGCAGCACCTAGCCGGCATGGTGATCATGGGCGGCAACGCCTTCTGCCCCGGCAACGCTTCGCCCGCCGCCGAGGCCAACATCATCAACGACCCGGAAGCGGCCGACCTTGTCTTCGGTGCCGATTGCCCGATCGTGATGTGCGGTCTCGATGTCACCGAGCGGACAGTGATGACCGGCGCACAGATCGACGAAATTGCCCGGATAGACACTCCGCGAGCGCGGCTGGCCGCCCAGATCCTGCCTCATTACCGCGAATTCCATCGGGCCAGCCATGGCCTCGACGGCATTCACGTTCACGACAGCACGTGCGTGTCGTACATGATCGCTCCGCAGCATTACGCAAGCGTGTTGCGCCCGATTCGAGTCGACTGTGGGCACCACGTCGGTCGCGGTAAGACCTGGCCGTCGTTGAGCGATCAGGCGCACGGTGGAGAATGGAAGAATCGGCCACCGGTGACGATCCTCACCGAGGTCGACAGTGCTGCAGTCGTCGACCTCGAGTTGAACCGACTGGCGAGCGTCTGACCTGATGCACGCGTTCTTCGACGACATCACGCCACATCCACAGGGCGTCGATGCCGAGACCGATCTCATCCACGAGCGTGCATACATCGTGCGCGCCTACCGCAAGGATGACAAGACGTTGTGGCTGCGCGGCGCGGTTCGTGATCAGAAGCCACCCGGGCTGTACGTACCCGACGATCCCGAGCCGCTGACGGTGCACCATATGATCCTCGACCTGCACATCACGGTGTCGACGATGCAGATCGTGGGGGCCAATGTCGTCATGGAAACCCACCCGCACACCAATTGCCCGAGGATCGAAGACCACTATCAACAATTGATCGGCATTTCGATCGCCCGTGGATTCACGCACAAGGTGCGCGAGCTCTTCGGTGGCCCGCGTGGGTGCACTCACACCACTGCGCTGTTACAGGCGATGGCGCCGGTGGCCGTGCAGTCACGCTGGTCGTTCCTGATGGCGGCCGCCCGCGCTGGTGGTGGCTCGGGCGAGGAGCGCGGCATCAACGTGGCGGCGGCCAACCTCAACACGTGTCACATCTGGGCGGAGGACGGCGAGCAGGTCACCGCGATTCGTAACGGCGAGCCGCTGGAGGCGCCGGTGTGGATCAAGAAACGCTACGCGGAACTCGGACTCGACCCTTCAGGTTGGGGTAGCTGAGCCTTTCACGACCGTCAACCCGAACGATGTCACTACTCGGTCCTCAACCCGCAGGCGAAGGTGCGGGTCGTGAGTGTAGGGCTTCTCATCGACTTGCCTTTCGAGCGGATGGCGCCTGCCGACCTTGTAGTTGCAGTGCACGGTGTGGCCCGCCGCACGTAGTCGTCGAACCAGTCGCCGCAGGTCGCTACGCCTGTAGAAGCACGCGTAGTCGCCACCGGCGACCGAGCCGGTCTCAAGGACTCGATTCCATCCCGAGCCACAGTCGAGTTCCGTCGTGTGCACCACGACCCCACCCGGGCGGGCAGCATTCATCGACGCCATCACGAAGTCGAAACCCAACTCCGGCGACCCGAGGTGTTCGAAGCAACACGACGACCACACGATGTCGAAGCCGCCCAGGTCGTCGGGGAGCGAACGCATGTCGATTGGACGGAAACTGACCAGGTCGCTGAACAGTCGGTCGTCGCAGAGATCGGGGCGCCGCAGTGAATCGACTGCCGTTGCGTGTTGCCCAGTTGTGCCCCACCCGCCAGCCTGCTCCGGCGCTTGATCAGTCGCCAACACCGCGACGCCGCGTGCCGCGAGGGCCGCCACCAGCGGCTCGGTTCCTACCCCGAAACCGATTGCGCGTGCGCCGGACCGCAACAGGTTGCGGGCCTCGAGCGCCTGCAGGATGAAACACCACTCCCAAACCTTGCGATGTCGCCCGTTGTTTTGCCCCAACGGCGCCAGCCAGCGCTGGTATTCCGCGGGTGCGACATGCCGACCGGCCGCGACCATCGACACCGGTTCGGCGAACTCGGGAACCCGGCGGGAGCGCCAGCGATCAACAGCGGCCGACGCAGCCACCCGAGCGGTCATCCCCACACGATTACGTCGAGCCAGCATCAACTCTCGCCGATTTGCTCGCGCAGCGATTCGAGGTACCGCCGACGCGACTGTCCTCGATGGCGGGCAAATCCTGCACCCGGTCAGTCTACGACTCTCCCAATCAGCAGCGGGATCGTCGAGTTTCTGGGTCGTTTCTGTCTCGGAAGCCGGAACGAATCGCGCCCAGAAGACACTTTGGGACGATTCAGCCCCAGAAACCGCCGACCTAGCTGCGCTTCAGGTCGGTCACCACACCGGCGCTCGCTTCCACCAACTTGTGTGGCTCGATGCCGAACACGTCGGTCCAGGTTCCCGCCGC
>JACQZX010000094.1 GCA_016213665.1 Actinomycetota bacterium
GAACACAGGTGCTCGGATCGCGTTTCACGCGGTGCCGGTGCTGAGCGACGGTTCGCTGATGCAGCCGCTCGATTCCGTGGGCGATCTCAGTCGCCGTGGCGAATCCTCTGGCTGTATTCGCGTGGTGCCCGAGATTTCGCAACTGATCTGGGACACGATGTCGATCGGTGACACCGTCACGGTCGTCACCTGATCGTCGTTACCTGATCGTCGTCACCTGATTACGGCAGCAGAGCCAAGGCTTCGATCTGGGCGCGGAAGTAGTCGATCAGCGCTGTTCCGTTGGAAACCTTGCGCTCCGAAGTGGTGAGCACGGTCACGGCGTAACCGTTCGGCAGCAGTAACGCGAAACTGCGCACGCTCTCGATGGTGCCGGTGTGGCCGACGTAGGTTCCCGGTGTGACGAGCATCAGGCCGAGGCCGTATTGGTACTTGTCGGGGACGTCGGACTGGATTCCGCTCCATGTCCGTATCGCGGCGAGCGTGTCGGCGGAAACGACCAACGGCGCGAGCGTCGGGTCGTACGCAGCCATCAGTCGTGCCGCGTCGGTCGCTGTCATCACCCATGCACCCGCGGGTCCGAGTGCCTGCATGTAAAGCCGACCCGGCGTTACCACGTACCCGGGATCAGTGGCTGGCTGTTCTTCGGTGTCGACCATCTCGGCGGTGACAATCCCGAGGGGATCGAGCACCAACTGATGCACCGCCTGCTCGTAAGGCAATCCCGTCACCTGCTCGATCAGTGCGCCCAGCACTACGAAGTTGGCGTTGCTGTAGAAGAAGAGTGTGCCCGGCTCGAAGTTCATGTCGCGGTCGTATGCAACTGCGACCGCCTCGTGCCAGTCGTTGACGCTGCCTCTGAAGAACGACCCGCGCAGCCCTGGCAAACCAGACGTGTGTGTCAGCAGATGGCGCACGGTGATTCTCGCGAATCGTGAATCGAGTGCCGTGTCCGATGTTGTGTATTGCTGCACGAAGGGAACATCGAGCTGGATCAGTCCCTGCTCGACAAGTCGCATGACGGTGAGCGACGTAAGCATCTTGGACATGCTGGCGATGCGAAAGCGTGCGGTGAGATCGATCGGGCTTCCAGTGTTGGTCTTGCCGACAGTCCACGACGCAACGAACTGGCCGTGGTGACTGACGGCCATCGCGATCGATCGATTGCTCCCTGGCCAGATGCTTCGGCAACGCTGAATGAGTTGTTGCACTTGCTCGATCTCTTGTGCCGTCGCCCCGCTGGTGATCAGTCCGACATCGCTCGTGAGGCTGACGTCAAGCGCGACCGGCGGTCCGGTCGTTGTGGTTGTTGTGCTGGTCGAGGTAGAGCTAGTGGTCGTCGACGAAGTGGCGGTGGTCGTCGCCGTTGTTACGAGCGGAACAGTCGCCGACGTTGTCGTCGGCACATCCGTGACCTCGCCGTTGCTGGCAACTGTGGACGACGAGCAACCGGCGAACGCGACCAGACTGAGAACTAGGAACGCGGCCCGCCAACCGCGCACGGTCAAACGACCACGACCACGGTGCCGATATCCGCCCAAGCCCACACGAAGTCGGCGTCGGCGGGGGCTTGCCGCTGGCAACCACCGGAGAGGCGAGTGCCGAGTTCGGCTTCTGTTTGATACACGGTGTTGTCGGAGACATGGATCGGGATGGAGTGCATTCCGATGGCACCGATGTCGGTCTTCAGCCAGCGCACCATCTGCGGCAGGTAGGCCTTGCCGTTCCAAGCCGTGGAGACCTCCGAGCGGCTGTAAACCTGATGGGTTCCGGGCGTCTCGTTGCCGTACTTGCTGCCCGAGATGAGCCACGATCGCAGAATCTGGCCGTCCTCATCGACAGCCCAGATGCGCTGGCCGGCACGCGAGTAGACGAGGCGACGCCCACTGCCCGAGTCGGGTGGCAACGGTGGGGCGTCGGCGCCGGCACTCGACACCGTTGACATCGGGTAACCGAGCAGATCGACCGCACCAGGCGCAGGTGCGGGGGTGCGCACAACCAGCGACTCCTCATCGGGCCAGATGCCGAGGAAGAGACCGGTTTCGCGACCGGCGAGACCATCGACGAACAGATCCTCACGAAGTTGTAGTGCCTTGACCGCTGCGTAGGTTGCGTCGTCGTAAACGCCGGTGACCGCCCCGGTGTAGATGCCGTCGGTCTTGAGCGCAGTCTGCAGACACTCGACTGTCGGACCGCTGCTGCCGAGATTCACCGAGCGCTCGACCATGATGCAGCCGCCATCGTCGGCAGCGCCGCCGACCGTGACCTCGTCGGTGGTGGGACTGGAGCCTGCGGTGGTCGAGTCGACGGCGGTGTCGAGGGTGGTCGCCGCGGTTGCCGCGGTTGCATCGACAACCGTGCTCGGTGCGGCTGTTGCGTCCGCGGCTGCCGTCCGCGTCGAATCATGGCTGCCCACCAGCGACATCGCGCCAATCACAACGGTGGCTACCACCGCAACCGAAACCAGTCCGCGCACATCTTCCGACCTCATCAGTCGTACAGGTTATCAGCGGGGGGCTTTCGTCAGCCGTCGCCTTCGTCACTCTCGTCGGCTCGACCGAGAGCGGCCTCCGGGCAGTCGGCGCGTAGCGGGCACCATCGGCAGTGCACTCCGGGACGTTTCACGGGGAACCGACCTTCGATCGAAAGCTCGATGATTGCGTTGACGCCATCGAGCGTGCGACGCAGTGCGGATCGAAGAACACCCTCGGTGACATCTTCGACGATTGGCTGTGCGGAATCGAGGTAGAACGTCGCCAATTTTCGGGGTGGCACGTCACGAACGAGTGTCTCGACGAGCGCGTAGAAGCGGAGATCTTCGCGGTGGCGGGGGCTGACGCGCCCCGATTTGAGGTCGATGATCAATTTTCGACTTTCTCGCCCCTGCGGCCGGCCGATCACGAGGTCGACGCGGGCGCGCAGAAGTATCGGTGCGTCGACTGGCCATTGGGCAGCCGACTCGGTAAGCGGATTGCTGCGCCGATCAAGCGGTGGGAACGTCTCGGTGAACTTGGTCACATGCTCGATGGCGCGACCGCGCAGATCGGCTTCGTCGCCCGGTTTCAGTGCCGCGACCCACCGGCCGAATTCGCGCTCCTCGTCGCCCAGTCGCGCCAGGGCGTCATCGACCAGCTCACCAGCGGTTGGTTCGCCGCGCCAGTTCAGCAACTGTTGGATGGCCTTGTGTGCCACCTGCCCCTTGGCGCGCGCCGGCGTCCATTCGAATTCGTCGGGAGCGAGGTGCTGTGCCTCACAGCCATGCACGCTGCCGAGCGTGTTCTTGGTGATGAACAGTGTGTCGTTCCCCAGGCGGTCGTGGAAGCCGGCCATCGCCTGGGTGGCTTCCTCGCGGAGTTCTGCGACGAACTGCTCGCTGAACACGCTCGGCTCGCCGCTGCGCCGGAGCAACGCAAGCGTTCGTTCCTGCGCGGGGGTAAGCGTGGGGGAGGGCATGTCGTGCACCGTTTCGACACTACGTCAGACCCCTTTGTCATCATGGCGGTATGGCCACGAATCAATCCGCACTCGACTTCGCGAATGCCGCTCGCATTCTGGGGCGCGAAGCACGCAGACGCGGTCTGATTCCTCCCAGCTACCGCTGCCCTCCTCGCATCGTCGGCGTGCAACGCTCGTTGCGCCGTCACAAGGGTGGAGCGGTTGTCGCCGTGCAGTTGAAGGCCCGGCCGTGGCTGGCGGTGCTCAGCGACATGATCGAAGGTGTGGTCGTGGTCAACAAGTTGTCGCCGCCCCATGCCGATCGCTTGCGCAGCGAGTTGTGGCAGGCGATCGGTGCCGACCCGGTCGCGGCCGTCGCCTGACGGTCGTCCACCACTAACGTGGCTCACCTAGCCCGGGTGGTGGAATTGGCAGACACGGGGGGCTTAAACCCTCCTGTACGAGAGTACGTGCGGGTTCGAATCCCGTCCTGGGCACCAGCATTTATTAGGGGCTTGCGTCAATAGGTTCGAAGTGTCGGCTGCACGTGTGCACAGCGTGTGCACGGATTTCGGTATCTTGTTGCGATGGTCGGTTCGGTGAAGCGTCGCAGTGGTGGGTGGGCGTTCCGCGTCGACGTCGGCGCGAGCCCGGCGACGGGCCGACGTTGCCAGGTCTCCAAGCAGGGCTTCGCAACAAAGCGTGCCGCCGCGCAGGCGATGGCGGAGGTGGTACGCGTGCGCCGACCACCTGCGCCGCGCAGCGCACCGTCGACGTGGTCGCTGGGCGAGTACTTGGAACAGTGGGTCACCGGTGAGGCCGCGCGTGTCTCGCCGGCGACGCTGCGCACCTATCGGCTCGCGGTCGGACGTGTCGTGGCAATGCTCGGCGACCTCGGGTTGTCGCGACTGTCGGGCACGGATGTCGCCGCTTGGCAACAACACCTGCTGCACCCCGACGACGGCGGGCGCGGGTTGTCGCCGGCAACGGTGCGCAACACGCGGGCCGTGTTCCACAAAGCGCTGTCGGATGCGGTGCGTGTGGAGTTGTTGGACCGCAACCCCGTTGCCGCGACCGATCCACCAGCGAACGTCGCCCACAGGACCACCGGGGTGTGGACCGCTGAACAGTTGCGCGGCTTCCTCGACCAGGTGAGCACTCATCGACTGTCGCTGGCGTTCCGGCTGTTGGCCACCACCGGCATGCGTCGCGGTGAGTTGCTCGGGTTGCGGTGGGGTGATGTCGATTGGGATCGTGGTGCGGTGTCGGTGGTCCGGTCGCTCGGGTTGGTGGACGGTGAACTGGTGATGTCACCTGGGAAGACGGCGACGTCGCGCCGGCTCGTGTTCCTCGACTCCATCACCCTTGGTCACCTTCGCGCCGATTTCCAGCGTGCGATCGAAGCTGCAGCGGCTGGTGACAGCGATCCGGTGATCACTCCTCGACGTGGTGGCCCGCTACATCCGGACTCGTTCTCGAACACGTTCGACCGGCTCGTAGCAACGGCGGGTGTGCCGCGTGTCCGACTGCATGATCTTCGGCACACCTACGCGACGTTGGCGCTCCACGCCGGTATGCACCCAGTCGTGCTCGCCGAACGCCTCGGCCACTCGAGCGTGGCCACCACGATGGACCTCTACGCCCACGTCATCCCAGCCATCTCCCGCGACGGTGCCGACATCGTCGCCAACACACTCTTCGCACCGCGCCCGTGAGTAGCGCGACCCGCGGGGTTGGTGGCATGCGAATCGTTCGGTCTCAGATGTTCCTCGACAGCCTCAAGGCATTGCAGCGCACGGAACCTGCCCTGTTCGAGGTGGTGGCCGCCGACCTGCGCTACTTGCTCGAGCGACGCCGAGACGCGCAGCTCCCGCAGGTTCGCTTCGGCATCGTGCAGTCAGCGTTCCCTGACGTGATGGGCGAGGTTCGCAGTCACATCCCGGGCGAGTCGGCGTTCGTGCGAACGTTGTTCGTGATGCCCGATGACGAGACGTTGTGCGCGCTGCTGGTCACGGGCGACAAGAACACCGTCGACGGGGCACAGGGCAACGCCTGGTACGACCGAGCCGTCCCGATCGCGGACGAGATCTGGCGAGCGATCGCAGCCGCCGAGGGGCAATGACCGTTGCACCTGACTTTATGTGCAGCTAAAGTAAGGGGTATGGCCAAGGCATCGACACCGATCGATACACGCTTCGACATCGTTGACGACCTGCTCGATGGAGTCGACGTCCCCGACGACCAGATGGCTCGAATCAACGCTCACCTTGCTCGTTTGCTCGCTGATGACCAAGTGCTGCGGGCGGTCCGGCTTGAGTGCGGCGTCGCCCAGAAGGTAGTTGCGGCCGATCTCGGTGTCACAGCATCGGCGATCGCCCAGTTGGAAGGCCGCTCGCTCGACACCGTGCAGCTCGGCACAGTTCGCCGCTACTTCGAAGCCCTCGGCTACGAACTCACCGTGAGCCTCACTCCTCTCGATGCATCACGCCGACAGGGCGGTCGGAATCGAAAGGCTGCAGCGTCCAGACTGTGATCGATCCGTCGTCGCTCGCACCGAGCGACGACACTTTGATTCTCGCAAGTTCTGATGCCGCGCGAGTCTCGACGCAAGGCTGATGGTCACGTCGTCTTGGCGGCCCGCCCATCCTCTGATCGGACGGTGATCGTGAGCGGTGCGCCGGAGGTGGCGGTGTAGTGCCAAACGTTGTTCGTCGGTGTCACGATCTGTCCGTCCACTTCGATGGCGGTCACTTCGTCGGGAACGATGCCGACGAGTTCGATCGGCCCGTCTCCGTCTTGGAAGGCGCCGTAAGCGAGGCCTGTCCGCAGAAGGCTGCGACCGACGCACCCGCGGGCGGTGGCGCCGGGAAGTTCGATGACGTAGCACACCCCCGGCTGATCTACGCCAACCTCATCGGCGGCGGCATCGAGCGTGACAACGACCGAGCCATCGCTGTAGTTGTTCGGGCCGTTTTGGAGAGTCGCGGCACCGACGTTCGCATCGAAGATCTCGGCCTGGTCCCAGGCCGTGGCGGACGGAAAGGCTTGCATCGCGGTCTGTTCCTCGGGGTCGGCGATGGCTCGTCGAGCCGTTCCGGCGCCGGTGACGTCGGTCTGGTCGGTGCGTCGCTGACAACGCGCGTAGTTGAACCCGTCGGTCGACGTTGCACACGACGTGACGGCATCGACACGCGGTTGTGCGAGGTCGATGAACACGCACAGCGTGCCCGAGTAGGCGTGAGCAGCGCCGGCAGCCGGGTCAACCCGGAGGACCTTGGTGCCGTAGCCGCTGTCGCACAGTTGCATCCCGTACCCCGATGTGGTGGCCGGTGGATCGCTCGCGTCGATATCCGGCCAGTATGGGAGCGCTCCTTCCGTCGTTGCGTAGTCGAGCGGCCCGACGGGGTCGCCTTGCGGCTGCCCGGCGGTGATCGTGCTGGTGGACGGTGAGACGCTGCTCGGTGCAGTCTCCGTTGGCGCCGAATCGGTCGTGAAGGTTCCGCCGACAGCGGTCAGCGCACGACCGGTCGAGTCGTGAACGATCGCGAGCGCGCTGACGAGATCTTCGAGTCGCACGCCGGGGAGCTCCACGTGGTCAGAGGTGACCGTGGTCTCTACACCGCTGCCATCGGAGAGCCGGACCACGACCGAGCTGGAGACCGCGCTGGAGCGGGTCGGGAAGCTCAACACGACGCCGCCGGATTGATCCGCCGAGGCGGACATACCTTGTCCGATCTGCACGAATCCCCACCCGCCTTTCGAAGGGATCGCGACCACGGACACGCTGGCATCAGACGAGTTGACCAGCATGAACACTTGCGGCTGTGACTCCTCGCTCATGTCGCCCACGACATCGAACGCATCCCATCCGAGAACCTCCGTCGTGAAGGCGGTGACGAGCTCGCTCACCGTTGTGTACGGGCGAGGAGGAGCAGGCCACACGAACTGCCCGAACGGCACAACCGTCACGATTGTTGCTGTCGGTGGCGTGGTGGCGATGGGTGCCGGTCCGTCACGGTCGATCCACGCCAGCGCTGCGACGAGTCCGGCGACGAGGAGTACCCATGCGGCAGCGATGCCCAGTCTCCGTGACGACGGCGTCGTCTTGAGGACGTGCACGGTCTCGCTCGGCCGAACGCTGCTGTCGAACGCGAGCGTCGGTGTGTTGCGACGTCGTACATCGTCGATCGTGACGTCGTCGACCCACTCGTCGAAAGCCACGGCGAGTTGTCGGATCTGGTCACGCAGAGCCGTTGACATCACTGACCTCCAGTTCGTCTCGAAGGTGATCGATCGCCCGACTCAAGTAGTCCCGAACGGTCGAGGCGTTGATGCCAAGCAAGCGAGCCACCTCGACCTGCCGCCAGCCATACCCGTGCGTCAGGACAACCACCGTTCGCTGTTGCTCCGAGAGTCGAGCCAGCGCCGGCAGTAGACCGGGTTCGACGTCGGGGAAGCGGGTCTCCAGGATCTCGGCGAGCCGGGTCGGTACCGGCCTCGGGAGGAACCGTCGGGTGGCCGACTGGCCGACCCGATACAGGTAGCCCAGTGGGTGGTCCACATCAGCCAGGCGGTCCCAGTGCTCCCACGCCCAGCTCAGCGAGTCGACAGTCGCTTCTCGGCCGTCGACCGGCCCGTAGGTCGCGATCAGGGCTTGCAACAACCCCGGCTTCATACGTTCGACGAACGCTTCGAAGCCGTCGCGGTCGGGCGAACGGTGGCGTGGCACTCCCATCAACCCTAAGACCCTCCAGCAGCCGGAATCCGCGGCAGCGACGGCTGCGTCGACCTGCACGATTCCTGCACAGGATCTGCCGGAAGCCAGCGAGTGTGGCCCGATTTGGCGGATCAGACGGACGGCCGCACCGGTCGTGAGCTGGGCATACGGATTTGAGCGGGTCAGCCGGACGAACTCGGCCAGACTTAAACCCCCCTCTTCGCAAGGAGGTGCGGGTTCGAGTCCCGCCCCGGGCACCTTATCGAGGTTGGCCTTTGCGATTGAATAGCCCTCGCAGCCGTCAAACAAAATTGCCGTCCCTGCAACACGCTCTTCGCCGGTTACCTTCGCGGATGCTGCTGGATTGCGACCCAATCAGTCCAAGACGCTTGCCGTGCTCCGTGAGCATCGCCGTCGACGGAAAGAGGCGCGATTGCGCACCTACTTAACGTTGGCGCTCCACGCTGGTATGCACCCAGTCGTGCTCGCCGAACGCCCCGGCCACTCGAGCGTGGCCACCACGATGGACCTCTACGCCCACGTCATCCCAGCCATCTCCCGCGACCGTGCCGACATCGTCGCCAATACACTCTTCGGACCGCGCCCGTGAGTAGCGCGGCAGGCGGGCGTGGTGGTATGCGAATCGTTCGGTCTCGGATCTTCCTCGACAGCTTCCAGGCCCTGCAGCACGGTGACCCCTGCCCTGTTCGAGGTGGTGGCGGCAGACCTGCGCTACTTGCTCGCGCGGCGCCGAGATGCGCAGCTCCCGCAGGTTCGCTTCGGCATCGTGCAGTCAGCGTTCCCTGACCTGATGGGTGAGGTTCGCAGTCACATCCCGGGCGAGTCGGCGTTCGTGCGCACGTTGTTCGTGATGCCCGATGACGAGACGTTGTGCGCGCTGCTGGTCATGGGCGACAAGAACACGGAGGGCGGGGCACAGGGCAACGCCTGGTACGACCGAGCCGTCCCGATCGCGGACGAGATCTGGCGAGCGATCGTCGCCGCCGAAGGATTGTGACCGTTGCACCTGACTTTATGTGCAGCTAAAGTGGGGGGTATGGCTAAGGCATCGACACCGATCGACACACGCTTCGACATCGTTGACGACCTGCTCGACGGAGTCGACGTCTCCGACGACCAGATGGCTCGAATCAACGCGCACCTCGCCCGGCTGCTCGCCGATGACGATGTGCTGCGGGCGATCCGGATCGAGTGCGGCATCGCCCAAAAGGCGGTTGCCGCCGATCTCGGTGTCACGGCGTCGGCCATCGCCCAGTTGGAGGCTCGTTCGCTCGACACAGTGCAACTCGGCACCGTCCGCCGCTACTTCGAAGCCCTCGGCTACGAACTCACCGTCAGTGTCGCGCCCCTGGAAACCTCGCCTCGGCACAACAGCTCGTAGTGATGCCATCGACTTCACGAGACTGGCGAATGTTTCACTCATCGATCGTGTGAGGTTGTCGACTCGGTCGCTCATCGCTCGGACAACGGCGAGCGCATCCTCGGGATCGCGCTCAGCCCCGCAGCTCAGGAGTGAGCAACGGTTTCCTCACGCGGGCGAGTTCCAACCGCCATCCCCAGCGATAACACCCGTTCAACTCGTAACGCTCATGCTCTCACAGAAGTGCGGCGAAGGCGCCAGTACACGAGGAGCTGCCACGTCGCCACCGCTGCCATCGCGGCGCCGGCGACGTACGTTGCCACGCCAAGATTGATGTATGCCCACATGTCGTAGCGAGCGAGGTCGCGCTGCCTCGAATTCAGATCCGCCACGCTCCCCAGGTGAAGAGAGTCCTGTTTCGCTTTGAACCAGCGCGACTCTGCTGACGCGATGTCGGTCGGCACATTTGAGATGATCCGCACGAAGGCATACCCGACCGTGACCGCCGACGCGATACCGAGGGCGACCGTGAGCCTGAGTTGCGCGGGAAGCAGGGCCAAGGCAGGAATTCGGTCTCGGAGTGCGGCAACGGCTCGCATGTTGCGGGCAAACAACCATCCCCAAATCGGTATCCAAGCGTACGCGAACCAGTATGCGCCGGTGAGTGACGCAATTAAGGCGGCGCCACCGGCTCCGCCGAAGCCGAGCATGGCCACTTGGGTGATACCGCTGCCGCGGATGAGGGAGAGCTTCAGGTGTCGCCGGTGCGCGAGCCCGCCGACCCTCGCGCGGGACAGGCGATGGACCTCGCGCCTGGCGGCTCTTGGTGGACGCCGAACGCTGAGCTGCAGTGTTTCCTCGGACAGTTGATGGGCAGCGGGGTCGAGCGGGTAGTCGCGCATCAAGCGCTGTCTCTTGACCTCGAGTGGGTCGTGGGACCGACCGGTCTGCTTCGCGAAGCGCTTCGGTCCGAGCCACTTCATGAGACGAAGCTCGAGGAAGCGGGTTGCCTTGTCCGTCGGTGCTTGGGTCAGCAAGAGCTTGTACATCTGAACCGCGATGCGGCGGCTGTGTCCCAGCGCCTTGAGCCCGATCAACTCGGCGAAGTACGAGTCGTTGATGGCGCGGGGCATGAGTCGGAGTATCAGCGACCGGGTCTTGCGTGTCCACTGCGCTTGCGTGCGCAAGTCGACAGCGGTGGCATAGGGGTCTGACGGGAAGCGTCGATACATCGCCCGCAAGGTGGTCTTGGTGGAGCGGCGATCGCCCGCCGCGAGATGACAGTCGACGAGAAGTTCAAAAGCGGCGACGCTCGGCTGGACGACGACAAGTTGCTTGGCCGCTCGGGTCGCCTCTGCGACTCGTCCGTCGATGAGAAGCTCTCGGCCGCGGATGAGGCCGCTGTAGGGCTGCGCTCCGACGAGGTCAGCGCTCACGGCGGGCGAGTTTCTGCCAGCTGATGAAAGGGCCGAACATCTCGGCGTCGTCCGACGAGTCAGCCGCGATCTGCGCGATCGCGAGCCACTCGTCGATGGAGGGGTGGGATCTGTCGGCGGCGTCCTCAAGGTGGCGCATCTGCACATCCACGGTCCGTCCGCCGCTGCTCGCCTCCTCGTATGCGGCGTCGATAGCCGTCCGCGCGACGAATGCAACATCAGCGCCTGAGATTCCAGAGAGGCGCTTGGCGATCTTCACGACGTCGAGCTGGCCGATGGGAACGCTTGCGAGCGCGCCAGCGAGAATGCCAGCGCGGGCCTCCAGATCAGGCGGCGGCACGAACACGGTGCGGTCGAATCGTCCAGGCCGCCGAAGCGCCGGGTCGATGTCCCACGGCGCGTTCGTCGCGCCGAGGACGAACACTCCATCGTTGGATGAACGCGCGCCATCGAGCTCGACCAAGAGTTGCGATACGACGTTGCGATTGATCAGGTGTACCGACGTGGCTGAACGTCGCCTGCCAATCGCGTCGGTCTCGTCGATGAACAGCACGCATGGAGCAGCAACGCGCGCCGAGTTGAATACGGCGGCAAGATTGCCTTCTGATCCACCGACCCACATGTTGAAGATGTCGGCAGCCGAGATCGAGCCGAAGCTCAAGCCCATCGTTCCGGCGAGCGCCCGAGCGAAATAGGTCTTCCCACAGCCCGGCGGTCCCCACATCAGCAGTCCGCCGCGAGCGGTCCTGCCATATGTCTTGGCCAAGTCGGGCTCGCGCATAGGCCGCAACAGTCGGATGTCGATCAATTGTTTGAGTTGTGCCAACCCAGCAACGTCCGCCAACGTGACATTCGCGTCGCCGAACTCAACGATGCCCCGTTCCACTGCAGGGTCTTGAGGTGGGTTGCCGTCTGGCTCGTCGCTCTCGCTGCCGGGTGTCCCAATGGTGCTAATCGGCGAATCTTGGATGGCACTGACGGAGTCCGCAATTTCTCGCAGCGCCATGGCGACGGCGTCGGCTTGGACGGGGTCGTTCACAAACGCGATCGCCACCGATAGTTGCCCGAGCGCTTCAGCGCGTTGCCCGATGGCATTGAGCATCTGCCCAAGTTGGCAACGCACGACGGCGTCGTGAGGACTGGCCGCCACCTGGGCGCGGAGACTTACTATGACTTCGGAGGGATTCACAATGACGTTCATCGGCGTGAAACCTGACAAGTTGATCGTCTCGGCCGTCTTACGGCTCTTCCCCCGGGCAGGGGTCCGCCCGACCGGAAGAATCCTGCACGATTCCTGCACAGGATCCGCCGGAGGCAGGCGAATTTGGCCCGATTAGCCGGATCAGACGGACGGTCGCGCCGGTCCTGAGCAGGGCAAACGGATTCGAGCGGGTCAGCCGGACGAACCCGACCACAATTAGACCCCCTCCTCGCAAGAGGGTGCGGGTTCGAGTCCCGCCCCGGGCACCAACTCGCTACGTGCGGGCTGCTTCGAAGGTGCCGACGGCTAGTCCGACGATTTCGTACGTGCCGCTGAACGCTCCATCGGCGAAGTCGCCTTCGACGATCATCTGTTTGCCGCCGACCCCTGGCACCGCCACCGCCGTCAGCTTCAGGTGAAAGGCCTCGTCGAGCGTCACCGTGAACTCGCCGAAAACAGCGTTCGTGCCCGCGTAAGGCCCTGCCTCGTTGAGATCGAACTCGGCGACGAACGGATCTGGGTTGGAGGCACCGAACACGTTGCCACCGAGATCCATCGTCAGACTGGCCGTTGCGTTGGCGGCGTCGACGGAGAACTGCGCGTCGATGCTGCCGGTCGAACCGAAGGTGGTGTTGCTCCACTCGCCGACATAGGTTCCGGCGATCTCCTCGGCGACGGCCACCCGCAGGGCGACCGGGTCCGGGGTGGTAGTCGTCGGCGCCCCGGTGGTCGGCGCGACCGTGGCGGGCGCGACTGTTGTCGTCGGCGCGACCGAATCGGGTGTGGAATCATCGGTGCCGGACTTGTCGTCGCTGCAACTGGCGACCACCATGGTCACGGCCAGCACGAACAGAACTCGAATCTTCATCATCGTCCCCCTGCTAAGTGGCCAACCCCCCGAAAAATCGTACTCCCGCGCCGGAATCGGGTCCAGGGGTTCCTAGGCAGGAATGGCTTGGTGGTCAGAAGGTGTTGGTGAACGGGCGCACGAAGTGGCGGCGCAGAACACGGCGCCACTTGTTGGCAGGTAGCGACGGGTTGTGCAAGGCCATCGCCGCCGCGAACTTGCTGACACGAACAGGGCGAATGCCGTGTGACCACAACACGTAGTCGAGAGGGGTGGCATCACCGGCGGCCTTCGTCTCGACGATTACTCGATCGGTGATCTGCCGCCACGCCCCGTCCACGGGTGCTGCCTGTACTCGCCGATCGATTGTGATGCGGGAGTTGTCGTCGGTGTCGACCAGCGTGCTGCGTTGGTAGCCGGTCCACATCGAGGCAACGAGCGATGCACCCAACGCAGGCCTGCCGACCATGTGATCGATGAAGCCCATCGCTTCCGATGTGAGTTGTTCCGGGTTGGCGGTGTCGTACGCGACTCGGTGCTTGACGGTGGTCTCGCGCACCCCGCGGGTCTTCACTTCCAGCATGGAGTTGCCGTGATCGACGTACTGACGAACACGAACCTTGTATCGGCGACGCCGACTGGTGGCTGCGCCGAGATACGACGAAAGGTCGGGGGTGTCGAAGTAGAGCGAACGGTATTGAAAGCTGCGAATGCCGTTGATCTCCAATGCAGCGAGCCGGTCCTGCACACTGACGAGAGCCACGATTGCCTCGTCCTCCGTCAGAACGTATTTGCGGTCGCGCCGGGTCTGTAGGTCGGCGATGGCGTCGAGAACTGCAAGGCTGATACCTGGCCGACTGGCGATGATGCTGTCGAGATCGGTCACGTACCTGCGACCGGATCGGGGATCTTGTAGCGGACATCAACAGTCGTCGTGTCGTTGACAAGGTCGATCTTGCGTACTTCGAAGCGGCGAACTTTGCAGCGGAGTACCTCCTCGAGACGGCGTATCAGCGCGGCCTCATCGGTGATCGCATGGTCGAGTGTGATCACCTGGTGGCGGTATCCGCGAAACAGGCGCGGGTGATCACCGATGTACATCACGGCGATGATTGCGATCGGCAAAACGGCAGACAACCAGGCGGGGTCGATCTCGACTCCGCCGATGAGACCGAGCGCAAGCGACGAGAAATAGAACGCGATTTCCTGCTGGCCTAGTTCTGCCGAGCGCAGTCGGATGATGGACAGGGTTCCGAACAGGCCGAGCCCAAAGCCGGCGCCGAGCGTGGTGGTGCTGGATAGGGCGACTGCGACGGCCATCACGCCGACATTGAGACCTAGGAAGGCGATCACCATGTCGGGGCGGCGATACCGCGGGAAGTAGACGACCAGGGTGAGGATCAGAATTGCTGCGAGGTCGATGCCGACGTCGACGACCTGGTTCATTGTGGGGTCCCTATTTCTGGAGATGGCGGAGTCTGGAGGCGGACGTAGCATGAACTCTATGCGTGAAGGTGAGAAGCTGTGGAGCCGCCGCGAGTTCGGTGCCGGCTCGACGCTGCTGGTGTTGGTGTCGCTCGCCGCATGCAGCAACGACAAGAACTCGGCGAAGTCGCCCACATCCGGCGCGGCGGGAGATCTCGCCGATACTGCCGGCTTTTACGACCCGTCGCTCGTGCATCAGATTTCCGTCACCTTCGAGCAGGGTGACTACGACGCGATGATCGACGCCTTCGGTTCCACGGGCGTTAAGAAATGGATCGCGGCCGAAGTCACCATCGACGGCGAGCACTACCGCCAGGCCGGGATGCGATTGAAGGGCAATTCGTCGCTAGCCGGTCTCGGCGGATGGCAGCCCGCGCCTGGCCCGGTGCCTGCTCCGGGCCCGGTA
>JACQZX010000095.1 GCA_016213665.1 Actinomycetota bacterium
CGCATCTTCTTCGAGCGCGCCACCCGATCGCCGGGCTACACACTCAACGACTTCCGGTCGATCACCGCCCCCACGCTGATCCTCACCGGCGACCGCGACCACTTCTGCTCGATCGAGGAGGGGGCCCTCGCCTACCGCAACCTGCCGGCCGGTGAACTAGCCGTCCTCCCTAACACAGACCACGCCATCACCGCCTCGGTCATCGACACAACCATCGATTTCCTCGTCCGACACGTCGGGCGGTGAGCGGTGGCGGCCAACTTAGTAGTTTCTGCCTGGAGTGCGGAGTTGCTTGCGACAAGCAACTTGACAATCCAGGCAAATCGGACAACACTGTCCAACAGGTCTTCAGTTTGTCCAGATCGGCGACTTGTCCATGGCACGCAAACCAGTCTTCCAGGCAACACGGCGGGTGTTCGACGACGCCGTCGCGGCAATCGAAGCGCGCCTTCCACGCGCCTGGAAGGTCGATGTCGCCTCACGCTCCACAGAAGGTGGGTCGCTCCGCTTCACATCTCCCGACGAGGTCGCCGGGGAGGTGCCGGTGTGCGTCCGCCGAGAGGTAAGTCCGCGAGCAGCGGTGGCTATGGGAGCACCAGGGTTGCCCACCATTGTCGCGTCCTCCTGGCTCAGCCCACGAACACGAGAGGTACTTAACGAGTCGGGCTGGAGCTACATCGACACGACCGGTAACGCGCATCTGTCCATCGATCGACCGGGACTGTTCCTCCGCACCGACGGCGCTCCACGTGACCCGTCGCCCAAGCGGTCGACCGGCCCCAACCTTCGCGGTCCGCGTGCGTGGGCACTGCAGCGCACACTTGTCGAAGTGCTGCCCCCATACGGCGTCACCGAGCTCAGCACCGCGCGTGATATCGATCCCGGCTACGTGTCACGGCTGCTCGGTGCCCTCTCGGACGAGCTACTGATCGATCGCCCTGCCCGCGGCCGGGTGCAGACCGTGCAATGGGAACCACTTCTGCGCCAGATCGCGACGAGCTACTCGCTGCTGGGCTCGAACGAAACGGCGAACTGGGTAGCGCCGGGCGGCGCCGAGCAGTTCCTCAGAGATCTATCGCTGTCAAAGCTGAAGAGGTGGGCGGTGACGGGATCATTCGCCGCATCACGACTGGTGTCGGTCACGGCTCCCGAGATAGCCGTCGTCTTCACGGAGGACCCAGAACGGATCGCTGACACGATGCGGCTGCGTCCGGTGCGAAACGGCGGGAACGTTGTCACAGCCCTTCCCTACGATCGCATCGTTTTCGAACGGACGTGGAAAGCGGACGACATCGTGTTCACGTCGATAGCCCAGATCGTCATGGACTGCACGACCGGATTCGGCCGCATGCCCGCAGAAGCTGACGCGTTGCTCGACCGGATGCGCCGTCGAGCACCTCAATGGCAGGCCGGCTCGCTCAGCGAGCTGGCAAAGTCGCCATGAACGCCGAGCCGCCTCGCATTGAATACGTCGAGGCGCGCCGTGCCCTGCTCGACGCGCTGACAGCACTCCTACCGCACATTGATGCGTTCGTGCTCATCGGCGCTCAAGCTGTCTACCTGCGCACCGCTGATCGGTTGCCGGGTTACCAGCCCTTCACCACCGACGCCGACCTCGCCCTCGATCCGGGTCGACTCGCCGATCTGCCACTGCTCGCCGACGCCATGCTGGGCGCAGGCTTTGAATACAGCGGTGAGCCAGGCATCTGGAACCGCGTCATGCGCCGCGCCGGCTTCCCGGACGACATCAGCGTGCCGGTCGATCTCATCGTGCCCGAGCACGTCGCCGCGAAGGCCGGGCGTCGTGGGGCCCGACTTCCAGGCGGCCACGGTCGAACGGCCGCACGCAAGAGCGCTGGCGTCGAGGGAGCGCTCGTCGATCACGATCCCATCGAGATTGCATCCTTGGAGGCCGCCGACCCGCGACGGCTCGTGGTCAAAGTGGCCGGTCCTGCTGCTCTGCTGGTGACCAAGGCGTACAAGCTCGGTGAACGGCTCTCGACACCACACCGGTTGATGTCAAAAGACGCGGGCGACGTGTACCGCCTATTCGAGGCAACACCGCTGCGCGAGATGGTTCGACTCATGGAACTGCTAGTCGCCGACGAACGATCGGCCGATGCCTCGGTCGTAGCGCTCAACTTCGTGCGACTGCTGTTTGCGACACCTCGTGCCACGGGTGTGCAACTGGCCGTGGAGGCACTCGGCATCGCCGCCGACAGAGAGACGGTCACCACCACACTTACCGGCTACTCCCAAGACCTCCTCGCGGCATTGCAGTAGTGCGAATCTGGCGTGGCCAGTCAGAACTGCGTGAGTGACAGCGTGTTCCCGTCGGGGTCGGCAAACCAGGCCACACGGGCGCCCATCGGGGATTGCCAGATGCCCTGTTGGTTCAGGTCGAGGCCCGTGAAACGCAAGGTGGTCACTCCTCGGTCTGACAGTTCTTTCACCACCTTGACGAGATCTGTCACCGACCAACCGAGCACCGTGTGCGGTGATGGTGCGTGCGAGTCGACCGGCGTGACACGGATCA
>JACQZX010000098.1 GCA_016213665.1 Actinomycetota bacterium
GAAGGGCGACCGTCTCGAGTGGATGGTGCAGAAGCTCACCGAACTGGGAGTGAGTGACATGGTGTTCGTCGACTGTGAGCGCAGCGTCGTGAAGTGGACAAGTGAACGTGGCGCGCAGCAATTGCTCCGCCTCACCCGAGTGGCTCGCGAGGCGGCAATGCAGAGTCGACGAGTTTGGCTGCCTGCACTGCGCGGGCCACTCGACTACGCCGATGTCATCGCGCTACCGGGGGCGGTGATCGCGGATCCCGACGGCGGCAGCCTTGCCGGCTTCGACAACGATCCGCACTCGGGCAGGATTGTGGTCATCGGGCCCGAGGGTGGCTTCTCCGCTGCCGAGGTGGGAATGAGCCGGCACTCGGTGAGTCTGGGCCAGCAGATCCTGCGGGTGGAGACGGCTGCCGTCTGCGCGGCGGTGCTGCTGTCATCGCCTCGCTGACCGCCGCAGAGCGTGGTGGAGCGTCGACTTATCGCCACCCTTAGTAAGTTTCTGTCATGATTTGATGCGGTGTTACCGATAACATGCGCAAGAGCGATTGGTCAACCACTGAAAGTAGGTTCTGATGCGGGACTTCGATGATGACGACGTGCTCTCCTCGCCCTACAGCCGCAAGGTCGGCGATCGCCTGCGAGTGATCCGTAAGCAGAAGCGACTGTCGCTGCAAGAGGTCGAGTCGACCTCCGAGGAGGAGTTCAAGGCCTCGGTGCTGGGTGCTTACGAGCGCGGCGAACGAGCAATCTCGGTGCCGCGTCTAGAGCGTCTGGCCAAGTTCTACAGCGTGCCCGTCGATCAGTTGCTGCCTCGCGAGGACGTCAGCGAGCCCGAGAGCGATCCGACCACGGCGACAATGAAGCTGGGCATCGACCTGATCAAGCTCAACCAGCTCAGTGGGCAGCCCTTCGAGATGCTGTCCCGGTTCCTGAAGATGATTCAGGTGCAACGCCAGGACTTCAACGGCAAGGTGATGACCGTGCGCGGAATCGACACTCGCGCGATCGCCGCAATGCTCGACGTGCCCGTCGACCAGGTCGGGGCTCGACTCGACGCGCTCGACCTGATCTTCCATCCCTGAGTGGCCGCAGCATTCGGGGTTTACCTCCACATACCGTTCTGCGCCAAACGGTGTGACTACTGCGCATTTGCGACCTGGACCGATCGGGCACATCTTGCGGGCGATTACCTGCGCGCACTGCACCTTGACATCGAACGGTCGGCGTTGGCTCCTGTCAGCAGCGTGTTCGTCGGCGGAGGCACTCCGACCTTCGTCGATCCCTCGCAATTGGCATCGGTGTTGCGCGCGATCCCAGCTGCTGCCGACGCGGAAACAACCGTGGAGTGCAATCCCGACGATGTGACCCCCGAGATGCTGCGCACGTATCGGGATGCCGGGGTGAATCGAGTGAGCATCGGGGTGCAATCGATGGTGCCACACGTTCTCGCCTCCCTCGGTCGCTCGCATTTGCCTGCGAATGTGCATAGCGCGGTCGCCGCGGTGGCCGAGGCTGGCATCGCAACGTTCAATCTCGACCTGATCTACGGCGCGGTGGGCGAATCGTTGGACGACTGGCGCATGACGCTTGAGGCCGCTTTGGCGTTGGAGCCGACTCACATTTCGGCGTACGCCTTGACCGTTGAGGCGGGCACGCCGCTCGCCCTGGAAGCGAATCGGCACCCCGACGACGATGACCTCGCGGACAAGTACCAACTTGCCGACGAGCTGTTGAGTGCGGCGGGTCTTGGCAACTACGAGGTCAGCAACTGGTCTCGTGTTGGACATGAGTGTCGACACAACATGCTCTATTGGCGCCAGGGCAACTATCGCGGCTTCGGCAGCGCGGCGCACAGCCACCACGACGGTCGCCGGTGGTGGAACGTGCGTACGCCCGAGCGGTATATCGCGGCGGTGATGGCCAACGAGAGCACTGAGGCCGGCAGCGAATGCCTGGACGCACGCGCGCGTCACGAGGAGGGTCTGCAACTTGCCATAAGAATGCGCGAAGGCGTTCCCGCCGAGGCGTTGCCGCTGGCGACGATGGCCGCCGAAGGTTGGGATGATCTCGTCGAGTCCGATGGTCGGCGCGTCCGACTCACACAACGCGGTCGCCTGCTGGCGAACGAGGTGTCGCTGCGGTTGCGTTGACTGATAGATTCCTGTCGCTACATGGGCGTGTAGCTCAGTTGGCAGAGCGCCACCATGACACGGTGGAGGTCCCGGGTTCGAGCCCCGTCACGCCCACCAATGCCTGTACTGCTTGCCTTGGGTTCCGCGCTGGTCTACGGCGTTGGTGACTACTTCGGCGGGCGGGCCAGCCGCGATCAAGCGAGCATCGTTGTGGCCGCTGTCGGCCAGATCGTGAGTGTTGTGCTGGTGGCGGTCGCCGTGGTGGTGATGGGTACCGATGCGCCGGGCGCGGCGACGTGGTGGTGGAGTGCGGGTGGTGGCATGGTGGGAGCGCTCGGCATCGCCGGGCTATACCACGGATTCGCCCACGGCGACATCACCGTCGTGGCCCCCACCAGCGCCGTCATCGGAGCGGCGTTGCCGGTAATTGTCGGCCTGAGTCTCGGCGAGCGTCCGACGGTGATGGCCTTGGTGGGCATCGTCGTCGCGGTCACGGCGATCGCGTTGGTCAGCGGCGCGGTTGGCAAGCATCAGCACAACACGCCGCCACGCATCGTCGTGCTCGCCGTTGCCGTCGGTGCTTGCTTCGGGCTGCTCTTCGTCGCCTTCGACCGCACGGACGCGGATTCAGGAATGTGGCCGCTGCTCATTGCACGTTTCGCATCGATACCGATGCTGATCGTCATCGGCACAGCCGCGCGAGTGCGACCGGCGCGACACAGCGCCTCGATGCGCATTGCCGTCCTGTCCGGCGTCTTCGACATGGGTGCCAACGTGCTCTACCTGCTCGCCGTGCGTGGTGGCATGTTGGCAATTGTCTCGGCAGTGGCGTCGCTGTATCCGGTCACCACCGTCGCGCTCGCGTTCAGTTTCGACAAGGAACGCGTGACCCGCTGGCAGGGAATCGGCCTCGTGGCCGCGGCCGCGGCGTTGGTGCTCGTCAGCCTCAGCCGCGGCTAGCCGAATCGACTATCTGGCGCGGTCACTCGCGGCAGGTCAGCGGGGGAGGCCGAGCACGCGCTCGCCGAGGATGTTGCGCATCACGTTCGATGTGCCGCCCATGATCGTGTAACCGGGCGCATAGCCAAGACCGCGGGTTACGTCGTCCCACAACATTGCTTCTGGACCAAGTATTCGCGACACGAACTCGCTGACGCGGATCTCGTGTTCTGTGCAGAAGCACTTGGTGGCTGCGCTGAAGCCAGGTGGGGCCTGCTTGAGCACCTCACGCACCACCAGGATGCGCCCGATGCGGTAGCCGATTTCCAGGGACGCAATCTCGTCGCGCACGACAGAGTCGGTGGTGTCGGCACGATCGATCGCCAATCGGTAGAGCGCATAGTTGCTCACCAGTCGGTCGATTCCCCCGCGCTCGTGTTCCAGTTGCCGCATCGTTTGTTTGAATGCCCCGCCCTCGGCGCCGACCAAGTTGGCCACCGGTACCCGCACGTCGGTAAGAAAGACCTCGCAGAAGTGGCGGTTGGTCGTCATGTCCTCGATCGGGCGAATCTCGATGCCCGGCGTGTCCATCGGCACGATCACCTCGCTGATGCCTGCGTGCGGCGGTCCTTCGTTCGATGTGCGGCAAATCAGATAGCAGAAGTCGCTGACGGCGGCGAAGCTGGTCCAGATCTTTTGACCGTTGATCACGAACGAGTCGCCGTCGCGCACGGCGGCAGTCTTCAGTCCGGCGAGGTCGCTGCCCGCGTTCGGTTCGCTCATGCCGATGCACCATGTCGTCTCGCCGGCGACGATGCCCGGTAGGAAGGCGGCCTGCTGTTCAGGAGTTCCGTAGGTCAGCAGCGACGGGCCCATCTGGCGATCGGCGAACCACGATGCCGCAATCGGTGCGCCGGCCTTGATCATCTCCTCGCCAACGATCAGGCGGTCGATGGCAGGAGATGCCTTGCCGCTGTAGGGGTTATCAGGCCACGTCATGCCGATCCACCCGCGAGCCGCGAGTTCGCGCGAGAACTCCTTGGAGTAGCCGTTGATCCATGAATCGTTCGAGCGACCGAACCGGCGAACCGAGTTGGCGGCGACCTCGGCAGCTTCGGCGCGGAGTGCTTGCTGCTCGGGCGTCCACGAAAAGTCCATCGCCGCCGATGCTATGGCCCCCGCCATGCCAATCTCGTGGGGATCACGGACTAAACTCATACAAGTCCGATACAAGTTCGGCGTACTCTCGGGAGTGATCTGATGCAGAAGATAAAGGTGGCGAAGCCAATCGTCGAGATGGACGGCGACGAGATGACGCGCATCATCTGGCAATTCATCAAGGACAAGTTGATCCTGCCCTATCTCGACATCGAGCTCGACTACTACGACCTCGGCATCGAGCACCGCGATGCCACCGACGACCAGGTGACCATCGACTCCGCCAACGCAACCAAGCGACACGGCGTGGCGGTGAAGTGCGCAACGATCACGCCCGACGAGGCCCGCGTTCAAGAGTTCGGGCTGAAGCAGATGTGGAAGAGTCCCAACGGCACCATCCGCAACATTCTTGGCGGGGTGATCTTCCGTGAGCCGATCGTGATCTCGAACATTCCGCGGCTGGTACCCGGCTGGACGAAACCGATCGTCATCGGCCGCCACGCGCACGGTGATCAGTACAAAGCCACCGACTTCAAGGTGCCCGCCGCCGGCAAGGTGTTGATGACCTATGTCCCGGCCGACGGCGGCGCCCCGGTTGAGATGACTGTTGCCGACTTCGGTGCCGATGGTGGCGTCGCGATGGGCATGTACAACTTCAACGACAGCATCCGCGATTTCGCCCGCGCCTCGCTGCGCTACGGCATCATGCGCCAGTACCCCGTGTACCTCTCGACCAAGAACACGATCCTGAAGGCCTACGACGGCCAGTTCAAGGACATCTTCCAAGAGGTGTACGAGACCGAGTTCAAAGCAGAGATGGATGCCGTCGGGCTTACCTACGAACACCGCTTGATCGACGACATGGTCGCCAGTGCGATGAAGTGGGAGGGCGGATACGTATGGGCATGCAAGAACTACGACGGCGATGTGCAAAGCGACACGGTGGCCCAGGGCTTCGGCTCGCTGGGATTGATGACGAGCGTGTTGATGACGCCCGACGGCAAGACGGTGGAGGCCGAGGCCGCCCACGGCACCGTCACTCGCCACTACCGCGAACACCAGCGGGGCAACAAGACCTCGACCAATCCGATCGCGTCCATCTACGCGTGGACGCAAGGCATCACTTATCGCGGCAAGATGGATGGCACGCCCGCAGTGGTTGAGTTCGCGCAGGCGCTCGAGGCGGTGTGCATCGATGCCGTCGAGGCAGGGGAGATGACGAAGGACCTGGCGGTGTTGATCTCCAAGGACGCTCCGTACCTGCAGACCGAGGAGTTTCTTGATGCCCTCGATCGACGGTTGCAAGCCCGTATGTCTAGGTCGTAGGTCGCAGCTCGCAGGTCATGCGCCTCGCCGACTTCGATTACGAACTGCCCTCAGAACGCATCGCACAACACCCGCTCGAACCGCGCGATTCCGCTCGGCTGCTGGTCGACCAAGGATCGGCGGTGCCGCTGCATCGCCACGTTCGGGAGATCGGCGAGTTTCTCCACGAGGGTGATCTGTTGGTCGTCAACGACACCAAGGTGATACCTGCCCGGCTACGCCTGCAACGCGCCAGCGGTGGAAGTGCCGAGGTGTTGCTGTTGGAAGCTCTGGATACGGAACGACGCACATGGGAAGCGATGGTGCGACCAGCCCGCAAGTTGCGACCGGGTGAGCAGTTGTTCACAGGCGACCGGGCGTTGGTGCGCGTTCTGCGCCGGACTGAACCCGGTGACACGATGGTTGTCGAGTTGCTCGGCGAGGGCGACCCGCTGGCGTTGGTTAACAGCTACGGCGAAATGCCGTTGCCGCCGTACATCACGACGCGACTCGATGCCCCCGAGCGCTACCAGACGGTGTATGCCAACGATCCCGCCTCGGCGGCGGCACCGACGGCGGGCTTACATTTCACGCCGTCGCTGCTCGAATCTCTGCGCGTGCTTGACATCGAGATCGCGCGGGTTGAATTGGTCGTCGGGCTCGACACGTTCAAGCCGGTGACCGCCGCCGACCCACGAGAACACATAATCCACAGCGAGCGGTTCAATGTGTCGCCGGAGGTTCTTGCCAACTGTCGGGCCGCGCGCCGAGTCGTGGCGATTGGCACCACTTCGGTGAGAGCGCTCGAGAGCGCGGCTGGCACGCCTGCCCCGAACGGACGCACGAGGTTGTTCATTCATCGGCCCTACGACTGGAACGTGGTCGACTTGTTAATGACCAACTTCCACATGCCACGCACCACGCTGTTGATGATGGTGGATGCGTTCGTCGGTTCTCGCTGGCGGCGGCTGTACGACGAAGCGTTACGCGAGGATTATCGGATGCTGAGCTTCGGTGATGCCATGCTGCTTGATCGGAGCCTCGCCTAGATGCACGCGGTTCGTTTCGAAGTCGTCGCTCGCGATGGTGAGGCGCGCACGGGCGTAGCTCATACAGCGCGCGGCAGCTATCGCACCCCGTGTTTCATGCCGGTCGGAACGCGTGGCGCGATCAAGTACCTCAGCGCCGACGATTACGAACGCCTTGGCGCCGAGATAGTCCTGGGAAACACCTACCACCTGATGTTGCGTCCCGGAGCGGAGACAGTTGCGCACTTCGGTGGTCTCGGAAAGTTCGCCGGCTGGTCAGGGCTCACACTCACCGACTCGGGCGGGTTCCAGGTGTTCTCGCTGGAGCCTAAGGTCGACGACGGTGGCGTTACGTTCAAGAGCACCTACGACGGCTCGATGCATCGCTTCACGCCGGAGATCGCGGTGCATGCGCAGGAGCTGCTCGGCGCCGACATTCAAATGGTGCTCGACGTATGCCCACCGTTGCCATCGCCACCCGACGTGATTCGCCTTGCGGTCGAGCGCACCGCCGCGTGGGCCGCCCGTGCCAAAGCCGCTCACGGGCGACCCGACCAAGCTCTTTTCGGGATCGTGCAGGGCGGCACCGATCCGGTGCTGCGCGCCGATAGTGCGAGGCGGACGGTGGCGATCGGATTCGACGGTTACGGAATCGGAGGTCTGAGTGTCGGCGAGACGCGTGCGGAGATGATCCCCGCGCTGGCGGCGGCGATCGAACACCTCCCACCCGACCGGCCCCGCTACCTGATGGGAGTCGGCGATCCGGCCAGCCTTGTCGAGGCGGTCGCGCTCGGTGTCGACCAGTTCGACTGCGTTATGCAGACCCGTATCGGGCGTCACGGCACCGCCCTCACCGCGGCCGGCAAGTTGCACCTCAAGAATGCCAAGCACGCTCTTGCCGACGAACCGATCGACGCAACCTGCGCCTGCGAAGTCTGTGCTCGCCACAGCGTCGGCTACATCCGTCACCTGTTCCAGGTAGGCGAGCCGACCGCCGCCCGACTGGTGAGCCTGCACAACATTGCCTGGACGTTGCAGTTGATGGCCGCGATGCGGGCCGCGATCGCGGGAGGCACCCTCGAACGGTTGCGCCGACAGCTGCTCACCACCTGGGCTGACGGTGCCGTTGATTGACCGGCTGGCTAGGCTTGCCCGTCGGTCAACGAGGCCCGCCTCGTTGTTGAACAGCTTCTTAACGAAATAGATGGATGCCCCATGAACTCGCTATCAATTCTCGCCGCCGAACAGTCAGGCGGTTCCAGCGTGGTGTCGCTACTGGTGCTGATGCTGATTCCGCTCGCCATGTATTTCCTCCTGATCCGTCCGCAGAAGCGCCGCCAGCGTGAGGCCGTTGCCCTGCAGAAGGCGATCGAGGTCGGTGACGAGGTGATGACTACCTCTGGCATCTACGGCTTCGTTACCGGATTCGACGGTGACGTCGCGTGGTTGGAGATCGACGACAACGTTCAGATCCGCATCGCCCGCCAGGGGATTCAGCGCAAGGTTGATACCGCCGCCGGTGACACGGCGGTACCCAACGCCACCGGGAGCGGTTCCGCTGGGCAGTCGCGGCACACCAAGATCAGCGGCCCCGCCGCCGACGCCGCGACTGACGAGTGATCCACGCCAATGCGTAGAAGGCTGATTCTGTCGCTTGTTGCCATCGTGGTCATTGCCTACGGCTCGCTGCTCGCGACCCTCATCACCGACACAAGGCCAGCCCTCGGGCTCGATCTGCAGGGTGGCATCTCGGTGACGCAGCGCGCCAAGCCGGGAACGGTGTTCAGCGATGCGAGCATGGATCTGGCAGTCGAGAAGTTACGTGAACGAGTTGATGCGCTAGGCGTTGCCGAGCCCGAGATCCTGCGCCAGGGCGACACAATCGTCGTCAACCTCCCCGGCGTCAAGAACCAGCGCCAAGCCGAGGAGTTGGTGCAGATCACCGGCCAGGTGTACCTGCGTCCGGTGCTCGGGTGCCAAGAACTTCCTGCCTTGGACGAAACGTCCACGACTACCTCGGCGGTGACGACGACCTCGGCGGTGACGACGACCACCGTGGCCGGCGGCCCGGCCCGTCCGAACGGCGTCGACAACAGCACCACCACGACGACGACCACCGCAGGTGGTAGCACGACTTCAACGACACCCGCAACGACTGTTCCCGTGCCGCTTGACGAGCACGGCCTGCCGATTCAACAAAGCGACCCCACCATCAACCAGTTCCTCCCGTTGAAGGGCGCCGCTCGCGTCTACTGCGAGGTCGGGCCCGCACAGGGCACCGGTGAAGTGTTCAGCGACTCTGCCACGGCGCGCGTGCTCGATACCGGCTGGGGAGTCACCGTCGACTTGCGCGACGGCAGCAACGGCCTCGACATCTGGAACTCGATCGCCTCGCAGTGCTTCAACCGCACGGAGAGTTGCCCCACCGGGCAGTTGGGCATCGAACTCGATGGCAGCATTCAGTCGGCGCCGACGATGAACACGGGCAACTTCAGCAATGGCGTCCAGATCTCGGGTGACTTCACCGAGAGCGAGGCTCGCAATCTGGCACGAGTGCTCAACTCCGGTGCGATTCCCGTACAGTTGCAACTGGAGTCGGTCGAGAACGTGTCGCCGACGCTTGGCAAGGACTCGCTGCGTGCGGCCTGGATCTCGGGTCTCGTCGGCGTTGGCCTCGTCCTCATGTTCATGATGCTCTACTACCGACTGCTCGGCCTGATCGCAGCGATCGGTGTCACCATTTCAGGCTCGCTCCTGTGGAGCGTCATCTCGTTACTGTCCAAGACGCAAGGCCTTGCATTGTCGCTCTCGGGTATCGCCGGCATCATCGTGTCGGTGGGTGTCACCGTCGACAGCTACGTGGTGTTCTTCGAACGACTGAAGGACGAAGTCAGGTCCGGCAAGACGATGCGGAACAGTGCCGTGCGCGGGTTCGCAGCTGCCTGGCGCACGATTGTTATCGCCGACCTCGTCTCCCTGATCGGCGCGTTCGTGCTCTGGTACCTCACCGTCGGCGCCGTCCGAGGCTTCGCGTTCTTCCTCGGCCTGTCCACGCTGTGCGACCTGTTCGTCGCCTACTTCTTCACCCGCCCGACAGTGTTGTTGTTGGCGCGTACACGCTGGATGGAACGTCGCAAGGTGATGGGAATCTCCACAGCAACTTCGGCTGGTGTCGCATGACCGACCTGATCGTTGAAGACGACACCGACAGCGAGCTGTCTGGTCAACGACGCGGGCGTCTTGGACGGCTGTACCACGGCGAGACCGGCATCGACTTCTACGGCCGCCGTTGGTGGGGACTCGGGCTCTCCGCACTGATGCTGCTCGTCAGCATCGGATCGCTGATTGCGAATGGACTCAACCTCAGTCTCGACTTCAAGGGCGGGGTGGTATGGGAGATCCCGTCGGCCGACATGACAGAAGACGAAGCGCGGGGCGTGCTGGAGGCAAACGGACTCGACGGTGCCGATGCGCGGGTGCAGGTTCAGACCAACCGTGATACTGGAACGCGCACTGTCACCGTCGAAGTGGGTGATCAGCCCGACACGGTGCGCCAGGCTGTGCAGGATGCGTTCGCCACCGAGATCGGCGTTTCCACGGACGAGATCAGCACCAGTTCGACCAGCTCGACCTGGGGTAAGAGCATCACCGAAAAGGCAGTCCGCGCGCTTGTCATCTTCCTCGTACTCGTCGCCGGCTTCATCGCCTGGCGTTTGGAGTGGCGGATGGCGATTGCAGCCATCGCGGCCATGTTGCACGACGTGCTCTTGAGCGTCGGCGTCTATTCGCTGCTCGACTTTCAGGTCACACCGGCGACCGTGGTGGCGTTTCTCACGATTCTCGGCTTCTCGCTCTACGACACGATCGTCGTGTTCGACAAGGTGCAGGAGAACCAGCATCGTTACGCGGCCGCGCGCATGCCGTACGGCGACATCATCAACGTCTCGATGAACCAGGTACTTATGCGCTCGATCAACACCAGCCTTGCGGCGGTGCTGCCGGTGCTGTCGTTGTTGGTGCTCGGCTCCGGCATTCTCGGCGCGACCACCCTGCGCGAGTTTGCGTTGGCGCTGCTTGTCGGTCTGCTCACTGGGTCGTACTCGTCGATCTTCGTCGCCGCGCCGCTCGTCGCGATGGCCAAAGAGCGCGAGCCGCGATTCCGTGGCCTACGCAACCAGCACGCGCAGGGTGCCGAACTCGAACGGCTGGTGCTCGGAGGCGCTCCCAGCGGCCGTCGCGAGTCGCGGGGCCGCGCGACATCGGTCGCCGACAGCCCGACGGCGCGGGTAGTGGCCGACGGAGCCCCGACGGCTGAGGCAGTGCTCACCCACAGTCCACGGCCGCGCAAGAAGAAGCGCCGGGTCTAGAACCGCCTAGTACCCTGTGGGTCATGGCACCTAACGGTCACTGGATTAGCGGCTTGGTCAGGGACGTACCCGACTTCCCTGAGCCGGGTGTCACGTTCCGCGATATCACTCCGCTGCTGGGCGACGCCGACGGGTTCACCAAATCGATCAACGAACTCGTGCATCGTTTCGACGATGTTCCGGTCGATCGGGTCTTGGGCATGGAGGCACGCGGATTCATCATCGCCGCCCCGGTTGCGTACCGCATCGGCGCCGGCTTCATTCCGGTCCGCAAAGCGGGCAAGTTGCCGTGGGCCGTCGTGCGTGAGGAATACCAACTGGAATACGGCAAGGACAAGCTGGAGATTCACCGCGACGCGATTCGCCCCGGCGAGCGCATTCTTGTAATCGACGACGTCCTGGCAACAGGTGGAACGGCTCTGGCCACCTGTCGGCTGGTGGAGGCGCTCGGCGGCAAGGTAGTCGGACTCGGATTCCTGATCGAATTGGGCGAGCTCGGCGGCCGGCAGCGACTGGATGGCCGCCTGGTTGAAAGTCTCGCTGTCTACTGATGGCCGCGGTCGATCGCGTTCTGCCATGGCGCCGCCAGCAGAACGCGGCGGCCGAAGAGCTGACGCCACTTCTTACGGCGTACAGGCGTCGACACCCAAAGGGTTCGGTCGTGATGATCAATCGCGCCTATGCGACAGCGAAGGAGGCGCACCGCTACCAACACCGTCAAAGCGGCGAAAGCTACATCAACCACCCGCTGGCGGTCGCGCGCATTGTCGCCGAGCTCGGCCTTGACGACATCTCGCTCGCCGCGGCGCTGTTACACGACGCCGTGGAAGACACCGAAATAACACTCGCCGACGTCGAGAGCGGGTTCGGCGCCGAGGTTGCACAAATCGTCGACGGTGTGACCAAGCTCGAACGACTGCAGTTCGACTCCAAGGAGGCCCAGCAGGCGGCCACGATGCGCAAAATGCTGGTGGCGATGGCACGCGATCTGCGCGTGCTCATCATCAAGCTCGCCGACCGACTGCACAACATGCGCACCATCGCGGCGCTGCCGATCGAGAAGCAACAGCGCATCGCGCACGAGACGTTGGAGATCTACGCACCACTGGCGCATCGCCTGGGAATCCAGGAGTTGAAGCAGCACCTCGAAGATCTCTCATTCGCCGCGCTCTATCCGAAGCGCTTCGCCGAGCGCGATCACCTGGTGGCGACCAGATCTCCTGAGCGCGAGCAATACCTGGCGAAGGCGATTGCAGAGGTACAGGGCCGATTGCACGAACTTGGCATCGAGGCCGAGATCACCGGACGAGGGAAGCACCTGTGGAGCATCTACGAGAAGATGGTGCAGAAGGGTCGCGCGTTCGACGACATCTTCGATCTCATTGCGATTCGTGTGATCGTCGGGTCGGTCAAAGACTGCTATGCCGCGCTCGGATGCATCCACGGTAGCTACAAGGTTGTGGTCGGGCGCTTCAAGGACTACATCGCGATGCCCAAGTTCAACCTCTATCAAAGTCTGCACACGACGGTGATCGGGCCCGGTGGCAAGGTGGTCGAGATGCAGATCCGCACTCGCGACATGCACCATCGTGCAGAGTGGGGTGTCGCTGCCCACTGGGCGTACAAGGACGAAGAGTCGTCCGGCTCGGATATCGATTGGCTCAATCGCATCATCGATTGGCAGGCCGATGTCACCGACCCGGCAGCGTTCATGGAGAACTTGAAGACCGATCTCGAACAAGACGAGGTCTTCGTGTTCACTCCAAAGGGAAACGTGATCACATTGCCGGTCGGCGCCACCACGGTCGACTTCGCTTACGCGGTCCACTCGGAAGTCGGGCATCGCTGCATGGGTGCCAAGGTCAACGGTCGACTGGTGCCACTGCCGCACGTCGTGAAGAGCGGAGACACGTGCGAGATCTTCACCAACAAGTCAGAAACCGCGGCGCCATCGCGCGACTGGCTGCAGTTCGTCGTCTCGGCACGGGCGCGCAACAAGATCAAGCATTGGTTCTCGCGCGAACGCCGCGACGACATGATCGAGTCCGGCAGGGAGGCGCTGGCCAGGGAGTTCCGCCGTTTGCGATTGCCTGTGCGGCGTATCTGGACGAGCGATGCCGTGAAAGAGGAAGTCGACGCGGCATCGTACGCCGATCTCGATTCGTTGCTGGCCGCCATCGGCGAAGGGCATGTCGCGGCTCGCTCGATCGCACAGAAGGTCGCCCGCAGCTTTCGTTCCGGCATCGACGCCGAGCAGTTGCCGGCGAGTGTCCTCGATCGCGAACGTTCAATCAGCCAGCGGCGACCACGCAACATGGTCGGCGTTCACGTCGAAGGACTCGACGACGTACTTGTGCGGTTGTCGCGTTGTTGTACGCCGGTGCCCGGTGACGACATCGTTGGATTCGTCACCCGCGGTCGCGGCGTATCGGTGCACCGGGCCGATTGCGCGAACGCCGAAAGCCTGATGAACGAACAGGCCGCGCGGTTACTCGAGGTCGAATGGGACGGTGATCGTTCGAAGGCGATCTTCCGAGTGGCGGTCGAAGTGGTCGCCTTCGACCGGCCGGGGCTGCTGCGCGATGTCGCCAAGTCACTGAGCGAACAACACGTCAACATCGTCTCCAGCAGCACCAAGACAGGGTCCGATCGGCTGGCCAAGATGAAGTTCGAGTTCGAACTCGGCGACCCGGCGCACCTCGACATGCTGTTGCGGGTAATCAAGCAGATCGACTCCGTTTACGACGCCTACCGCCTGGTTCAGGGCAAGGGAACCTGAGGCCCGGGGAGACCGCATCGCGGAAAGGTTCGCCGGGGTCGCCGGGGCTCGCCGGTAGCCTGGAGGGCCGTGCCCGAGTTTCGGACAAGTCCTGGGATGCGCGACATCCTTGCCCCCGAGTCGGCGCGTTGGCGCGCCTTTGTGGAGGTTTTCGCACGCGTCGCCGGCGCCGCCGGTTATCAGCAGGTCATGTCGCCGCTGCTCGAGGATCTTGGCGTCTTTCAACGGATCGGCGACGCGACCGATGTCGTCACGAAGGAGATGTACGACTTCATCGACAAGGGCGGCAGGCACGTAGCGCTGCGGCCGGAACTGACGGCGTCCATCTGTAGGGCCTTTGTGCAGCATCGGCCGACAACTCCTTGGAAGGTGTGGTCGACAGGCTCACAGTTTCGCTACGAGCGGCCCCAACGCGGGAGGTTCCGCCAATTCGATCAGGTTGATATCGAGGTGCTCGGCGCCGACGACCCGTATGTCGATGTCGAGGTCATTGCGCTGGGTTGGGAGTTCTACCGCGCGCTCGGGCTGCGCCAAGTTGCGCTGCAGATCAACACCCTCGGCGAGCCCGACGACCGGGCTCGTTACGTCGAAGCACTGCGCGTGCACTTCCAGGCCAAGTTCGATTCGTTGAGTCCCGAGTCGCAGGCAACGTCGCAGAAGAATCCGCTGCGCGTCCTCGATTCCAAACGTGCCCAGGATCAAGCGCTGATCGCCTCGGCTCCGCTGATTGCAGACTTCCTCTCCCGGGATGCGGCGGCCCACTTCGCGACTGTGCAGGCCGGGCTCGAGTCACTCGCCATACCGTTCACGATCGACCCTTCGCTCGTGCGCGGACTCGATTACTACCGTCGCACGACCTTCGAGTACCAGGGTGCGACGCTCGACTCTGCGCAAAATGCGCTCGGCGGCGGCGGTCGCTACGACGGGCTTGTCGAGTCGCTCGGCGGACCGCCCACGCCCGGTGTCGGCTTCGCGCTCGGGCTCGATCGCACTCTCATCGCCTGCGATGACGAGGGCGTGTTTCCTGCTCCGGTTGTCGATGTCGATGTCTTCGTTGTCGACACCACCGGTGGCGAAGAGGCGCTGGCAATCACTGCTTCGCTGCGCGCAATCGGGGTGCGTGTCGACCGAGCATTCGACAATCGCAGCATGAAGAGCCAGATGAAAGCTGCCGATCGCAGTGGTGCACAATTTGCGGTCATCGTCGGCAGCGACGAGTTGGCAGCTGGCTCGGTCGTGGTGCGCCCACTGCGCGCCGAACGCACCGAAGACTCGCAAACGACGATTCCGCGACTTGACCTGATCTCCTATATGCAGAAAGCCCTCAGATGAGCTCTACCTCGATGCGTACTCACCAATGTGGCGAGCTTCGCCCAGAACATGTCGGCCAGCAGGTCACACTTGCCGGCTGGGTCGCCAGTCGACGCGAGCACGGCGAGAAGCTCGCCTTCGTCGACCTGCGTGACCACACCGGTGTGACCCAATGCGTCGTCGACAATGTGGTGGACGTAAGGCCCGAATACGTGGTGCAAGTTACTGGGGTGGTCGCCAGCCGCCCCGCCGACAGCCTCAATGACCGTCTCGCTACCGGTGGTATCGAGATTCAGGACTGCGTCGTCGAGATTCTGAACGTCGCCGAGCCGCCGCCATTCCCGGTCTCCGAGCGGGCCGACCAAGTGGTGGAAACTACGCGGCTGCAGCATCGCTACATCGACATCCGCCGCGAGCGCATGCAACGCAACTTGCGTCTGCGCGCGGCGGTGAACTCCGCGATCCGAACAGCGATGGAGTCGGAAGGCTTCGTCGAGGTCGAAACGCCCATGCTCGTGCCCTCGACTCCGGAGGGTGCTCGCGAGTTCATCGTGCCCAGTCGCCAGCAGCCCGGTTCCTTTTACGCGCTGCCGCAGAGCCCGCAGCTGTTCAAGCAACTGTTGATGGTGGCAGGTATCGATCGCTACTACCAGTTGGCGCGGTGCCTACGCGACGAGGATCTGCGCGCCGATCGGCAGTACGAGTTCATGCAACTCGATGCCGAGATGAGCTTCGTCGACCAGCAGGACGTGCATCGTGTGATCGGTGCCGCCGTCGTCGCGGCCGCCAAGGCTGCCGGCCAAGACCCAGGAGAAATCGTTCGGATGACCTGGTTGGAGGCGATGAACCGCTTCGGCGTTGACAAGCCCGACCTTCGCTTCGGTATGGAACTCGCCGATCTCACCGCAGTCTTCGCGGCGACGGAGTTCAAGGCATTTGCCGGCGCCTCCACCATCAAGGGAATCAATGCCGCCGGCATGGCCGAGGAGATGGGCCGCAACAAGCTCGACGGCCTTACCGACAGGGCGAAGAAAATCGGTGCCAAGGGATTGGTGTGGTTGAAGGTTGCCGCCGACGGCTCGCTGGAGTCTCCAGTAGCGAAATTTCTGAGCGAAGCCGAACAGTCGGCGCTCACCGCGAGCCTCGACGCCAAACCCGGTGACTTGTTGTTGATTGTGGCCGACGAGTGGGCGACGACATGCGAGGTGTTGGGCACGTTGCGCAACGATCTCGGCCGTCCCCCGGTACATGAGGGCCCTTACCGATTCGTGTGGGTCATCGACTTTCCGATGTTCGTCGGCGTCGACGAGGTGTCGGGGCGTCCGCGGCCGGGCCACCATCCGTTCACGCAGCCCCACCCCGACGACGTGCACATGCTCGAAACCGATCCGATGAAGGTGCGCAGCCAGGCGTACGACCTCGTGCTCAACGGGTGGGAACTGGGTTCGGGCTCGATCCGTATCCACCAGCCAGAACTGCAGTCGCGAATCTTCCGGATTCTCGGCATCAGCGACGAGGAAGCGCAGAAGCGATTCGGGTTCTTTCTCAACCCGTTCAAGTTCGGGGCGCCGCCGCACGGCGGGTTCGGTCTCGGCCTCGATCGTCTGGTCGCAATCTTCGCCGGCGAGGAGAATATCCGGGAAGTCATTGCCTTCCCGAAAACCCAATCCGGCTCCGACCCGATGACCAACGCCCCGACCCCGGTGGCGCAGAAGCAGCTCGACGACCTCGGCATCCGAGTTCTCCCTCCCAAGTAGTGGCTCGGTCCCAGCGGCCTCCACTTCCCCCACCCAGACGCTGATTGTTGGGTACGGTGCTGGTGTGGCTAGCGCACACTTTCGGGCAGGGGTTGTGATCGTGGTCTGTCACCCGGCGACGACCCAAGTGCTGGCGTTCGAGCGCGCCGATACGCCAGGCAGTTGGCAGTTGCCGCAGGGTGGGTTGCGCTCCGGAGAAGCACCGATTGATGGTGCACTGCGCGAACTGTTCGAGGAGACAGGCATCGATTCCGCCCAAGTCGAGCTGCGCGTGGAGCACCCTTCATGGCTTGCCTACGAGTGGCCGCCCGACGTGCGCGTGCGCAAGGGCACTCCCATCGAACGCCTCGGTCAGACGCAGCGGTGGTTCATCTTCGGTGCTGTGCATCCCGGGGTCGCACCCACGCCCGACGGAACTGAGTTCGTCGACTGGAAGTGGGTCGAGCCACGCTGGTTGATCGATCATGTGGTGGAGTGGCGCCGCGGCCCGTACGAGTTGGTGCTGGGGTCGCTGTGACCGACCTGTTCAGCGCCGCCGCCGAGAACCTGCTGCGCACGCAAGCTCCACTGGCGGCTCGTTTGCGGCCACGCACGCTCGACGATGTTGTCGGGCAAACGCATCTGGTCGGTGCCGGCAAGCCGTTGCGTCGCCTGGTCGAGCAGGATCGGCTCAGCAGTGCAATCTTCTGGGGTCCACCGGGTACCGGCAAGACCACGCTCGCGCTCGCGGTCGCGGGCAGCACCAAGCGCGCGTTCGAGCAGATGAGTGCAGTCAGCGCAGGCGTCAAGGACGTGCGCGAGACGATCGAACGAGCCCGTCAACGACTCGGTGAAAGTGGTCGTGGAACGATCCTGTTCCTCGACGAGATCCACCGTTTCTCCAAGGCACAACAAGATGCGCTGTTGCCGGCGGTGGAGGACGGAACTCTGACGCTGATCGGGGCAACGACGGAGAACCCGTTCTTCGAAGTCAACCCGCCACTACGCAGTCGCAGCACGCTGTTCCGGCTGGAACCGCTGACGAGACCCGACATCGAGATATTGATCGCACGTGGGTTGCAGGCCGAAGGGCGGACCGCGTCGACGGAAGCGATCGCGCACCTCGCCGCGCGGGCGGGTGGCGATGGACGCCAGGTGCTCACGGCGCTGGAGGTGGCCGTTGCCCTCGCCAATCCGAAGGCAGTTGAACTCGAACACGTCGAGCAGGCACTCGGCACTAGCGCGTTGCGTTACGGCCGCGACGACCACTACGACGTGATCAGTGCGTTCATCAAGAGCATGCGCGGCAGCGATCCCCAGGCGGCCGTCTATTACCTCGCGCGAATGCTGGAGGCTGGGGAAGACGCACGTTTCATTGCCCGTCGGATGATCATTTTCGCCAGCGAGGATGTCGGACTCGCCGACTCCTCGGCGCTACAGGTGGCGGTGGCCGCCGCGCATGCCTTGGAACATGTCGGCCTGCCGGAGGCGCAGCTCAACCTCAGCCAAGCCGCGATCCACCTGGCTACGGCGCCGAAGAGCAACCGGGCGGCGCTGGCCATCTGGAATGCCCGCACCGACGTGCAGGCCGGTGCCGTCGGCGAGGTGCCCGCACATCTGCGCGATGCCCATTACCAAGGTGCGAATAGCCTCGGCCATGGGGTCGGCTACGACTACCCTCACGATCATCTCGACGGTTGGGTGGCGCAGCAGTACCTACCCCTCGAACAAGCAGACAAGCGCTACTACGAGCCGACGCACCTCGGTGCCGAGGCGGAGGTAGCCGAACGAATGAAGGGTCGTCAAGGATGAA
>JACQZX010000011.1 GCA_016213665.1 Actinomycetota bacterium
CGCAGAACGCTCGAACGACTGCGCGATCTGATCGAAGAGCATGAGGACCGACTGCTCGACGCATTGGCGGCCGACTTCGACAAACCGCGGCTCGAGGCATGGACCACCGAAGTGGGCTTCACAGTGAGCGAGATCAATCACACCCTTGCCCATCTCAGCGCCTGGATGCGCCACGATCGAGTCGCGACGCCGCTCGCGTTCAAGCCCGGATCGTCGTACATTGTGCCCGAGCCATTGGGCGTTGCCTGCGTCATCGCTCCGTGGAACTACCCGGTGCAGCTGTTGCTGATGCCGATGGTGGCCGCCATCGCCGCCGGTAACGCGGTCGTCGGCAAGCCGAGCGAACTGGCCCCGCACACCGCCACCGAATTGGCTGCACTGATCGCCGCCCTCGACGAACCGGCGGTGTGCGCCGTCGTCGGCGGCGTTGCCGAGACCACCGAACTGCTCGCCCAGAAGTTCGACCACATCCTGTACACGGGCAACTCGCGGGTCGCACGCATCGTGATGCGGGCAGCCGCCGAGAATCTGACGCCGGTTACCCTCGAGTTGGGCGGCAAGAGCCCTGCAATCGTCAGCCGCCACGCCAACGTGGCGGTAGCGGCACGACGAATCACGTGGGGCAAGTTCCTCAACGCTGGGCAGACGTGCATCGCACCCGACTATGTGCTCGTCGACCGAGAAGTGCACGATCAGTTGGTCGCGGCCATCGGCCAGAACATTGAAGCGTTCTACGGTGCCGATCCGCAGACCAGCGCCGACTACGCGCGGATCGTGAACCAGCCGCACTTCCATCGCATCGAGAAGTTGCTCGACAGCGGCACCGTCGCGATCGGCGGCACGGCTGACGCCGATAGTCGTTACATCGCCCCGACGGTTCTCACCGGCGTCACCGCCGATGACCCGGCAATGGCCGAGGAGATCTTCGGACCGATATTGCCGCTGATTGCTGTCGACTCGACTGATGACGCGATCAGTTTCATTCGGCAACGCGCCGCCGACGGGGACAAACCGCTGGCGTTGTACACATTCAGTGAGAGCGACGCAGAGAACGACCGTGTGATCGCCGCGACTACCAGCGGTGGTGTTTGCGTGAACGGTACGTTGCTGCACGTCAGCAATCCGAACCTCCCATTTGGTGGCGTCGGTGAGAGCGGCACGGGCTCATACCACGGCAAGTTCGGCTTCGATACCTTCACTCACCGACGCGCGGTGCACACCCGTAGCACGCGGATCGACCCGACAATGATGTATCCGCCGTACACCGCCAAGAAGAGCAAGTTGTTGCGCAAGGGACTGGGATTACCCGATCCCCGCGACGTTGCATCGAAACTCCGCGGAGCGTTACGGCGTCAATAGCGCCAGCAGATGGCGCTGCATCGCCTCGATGCCAGCGCCCTTAGAGGCGCTCACCCACATGATGTCGCCCTGCTCCAACGAGCAGCCGGCGGCGAGTTCCTTACGGCGCGCCGCCAACTTCGACGACTTCACCTTGTCGATCTTGGTGGCTACCACTGTGTTGGGGACACCGTTGGCGCTGAGCCAGTCGAGCATCTGCACGTCGAGCTTGGTGGGTCCGATCTCGCCATCGACGAGAACCAAGACCAGATCGAGTCCTTCGCGCTCGAGCAAGTAGCCCTCGATCATCGCTCGCCAGCCTGCCCGCTCGCGCCCGGGAACCTTCGCGTAGCCGTAGCCGGGAAGGTCGACGACGGTACCACCCGTTGGCAGCACGAACAGGTTGAGCAGCTGCGTGCGCCCAGGAGTGTTGGAAACCCTCGCCAATTGGCGTTGATTCGCCAAGGCGTTGATCAAAGACGACTTGCCGACGTTGCTGCGCCCCACAAAGGCGACTTCGCACGGAGTGTCGGGGAGGTCTGCGTGGTGCTTCGCCGAAGTTACGAACGTCAACTGCAGCGGCATCGCTGCCACCGTACCGCCTAGGGTCGCCGTCGTGCCGCTGATGCCGGAACTGACGCATCGAGACGCGAGCGTGTTGTTGACCACACGTGGCTTGCGGGGATTCGTCGATGGCTTGGTGAGCGTTGCCATCGCCGTCCTGCTGCCGTTGCTCGGGTTCAGTGCCTTGCAGGTAGGCGTGACAGTCACCGGAATGTTGCTCGGCTCGGCAGCGGTGACGTTGTTCGTCGGCACCCGCGCCCACGCGATGCCCCGACGCACGTTGCTGTTCGTCGGCGCAGCGCTGATGATCGGCACCGGTCTTGCATTCGGAACGTTCACACAATTCGCGGTCTTGTTGGTCGTCGGTATCGCCGGAACCTTGAATCCGACGGCAGGCGACGTGAGCATGTTTTTGCCCCTGGAGCAGTCGTTGCTCGCGGCGACAACTCCGCCGAGCACACGCACAGCGCTGTACGCCCGTTACACGTTCGTCGGCGGTTTGGCCGGGGCCATCGGATCGCAGGCGATCGCGATACCAGAGGCGATCGCGCGCCACACTTCGGTGTCACAGGCAACCGCGCTACGGGCGTGCTTCATTCTGTATTCCATCACCGGCATCACGGTGTGGTTGTTGTACCGCACGCTGACCCAGGAAGCCGAAACCGTTGGCCCACCGGCACAACCGCTCGGACCCTCACGAGCCGTCGTCTATCGGTTGGCCGCACTCTTCTCGCTCGACGCCTTCGGTGGCGGCTTCATCGTGCAGTCGCTGCTCGTGCTGTGGTTGTTCCGCCGATTCGATCTCTCGGTCAGCGCCGCCGGCACCCTGTTGTTGGTCACGGGCACCCTCGGTGCAGCGTCCGGTTTCGTCGCCGCCTGGCTGGCCGCCCGAATAGGGCTCATCCGCACGATGGCATTCACGCATCTGCCGGCCAACTGCTTCCTCATCGCCGCGGCCCTGATGCCGACGATGCCGTTGGCACTGACAATGCTGATCGCACGCAGCGTGCTGAGCTCGATGGATGTTCCCGCTCGCACTTCGTACGTGATGGCGGTCGTGTCGCCGCCGGAGCGGGCGGCGGCCGCAAGCGTCACCAATGTCCCACGGAGCCTGGCGGCGGCGATGTCGCCGGCGTTGGCGGGCTGGATGTTGCAGCACAGTACGTTCGGCTGGCCGCTGATCATCGCCGGCACTTGCAAGATTCTCTACGACTTGTTGCTACTTTCCGGATTCCGGCACCTACGACCCGCCGAGGAGCAGTCGCCCTCTTCGGATCCGGTCGCCAAGTAGGCGTCGAACTCGTCGGTGCTCAGGACCCGGCGATCGTGTGTCAGTAAGCAGCCGCTGAAGCCATCCCGCCCAGCCAGCCACTGCAACCCATCGATTCCCATGATGAACAAGGTCGTCGCGTAGGCGTCGGCATCGGCGGCGTTCGATCCCAGAACGGTTGCGCTGGCAAATTCGTTGACCGTCGCGCCGGAGCGAGGGTCGACGATGTGTGCACCTCGCTCGTAGCAACCGCTGGTTGCTACCGCCATCGAGCCGAGCGCCTCGACCACCAGCGCGACCGCACCGGCATCATCTGGGTCGCGCACTCCGATGCGCCACCGCGCGCCGCCTCCCCGGGAGCCGGAAACGGCGACGTCACCGCCGGCGTTGATGCAGTAGTTGCGGATTCCGCGACTACTCAGAAGTTCGGTCGCACGCTGCACTGACCAACCCTTGACGTAACCGCACGGATCGAAGCGTGTGCCATTCGGCGAAGGCAGCGACCAGACGTCGAAGACTCCTCCGCTCTCGTCGCGCAGTTCCCCACAGCGCGCCAGGACAGCGCGAACATCGCCGCTGACCTCGGAGTCGGTTGGAGCCAACTCGCCACGACCAATACGACTGATCGTGCTGTCCACGGCATACGGGCTGAACACCCTGTCGACTTCGTGGAACCAGGCGACAAGCTCAGCGATCAACCCGCGATCCTCACTATCGAGAATCTCGACGCTGATTGCCGTGCCCATCACTTGCTCGACGTGTTTCATTGTCCCAAGCCGCCGCTATTGGCTGAATCGATGGCCGACTGAAGCGAGACCGTGTAGCTGCGCCAGGTGTACGTGGCACCCGAGACCGATGCGATGTCAGCAGACTGCGCCGCTAGGGCCGCGGCAGCAAGGATGGGCAGCGCGCGTTCATTGATGCTCACGCTCTTGCGAGCACCGTCGGGGTAGGAGAGAACCTGCACGTCGCTGATCAGCCCACCGCTGATGACCACCTGTACCTGCACGACTCCCCAACGATTGGCATCCGGTTCCCCAACGAACACCCCGTCGACGATTCCAGCCGCCGCCGAAGTCGGCATCAAGTGGGAGTTGTCCTGAGCGGCGAACAGTGCCGCCAGCCCAATTGTGCCGGCAGCGCTGAGCGCCAATGATGCCGCCTTGGCGGTGCGGGCAGGCTTCGCTCGTTTGCCGGTCACCGACACATTGTCCTCGCCGCTCGTTGGCAAACGGTGTCGCGAAGGTGAGGATTGCGTGAGAGTTGTCGTGATTGTCGATCAGCCGATCAGGCGAGTTGCCGCGAACTCGATTTCGTCCACGCTGAGCAGCACCAGCTTGGCGGCATCGCCGAGCGGTATGAAGCTGTCTTTGCTGGCGACGCGTGCCATGCGTCCGTTGAACCCGGCGTCGATCAGGGTCGCGAGAACGCCTTCGGAAACTCCGCCGGCGGCACGGGTTTCGTCGACCACGAGCACGATCCCGGTGGCGTTTGCTTCGCGCAAGATGTCCTCGACAGGAAGTGGGCTTATCCACCGCAGGTCGACAACTCGCACGTGCTTGCCGCGTTCGCGCAACTTGTCGGCGACGCGCAAGGACATGAACAGCCCATTGCCGAACGTGAGGATGGTCATATCTCGTCCGTCGCCATAGGTTCGTGCGGAACCAATCGGTATATGGCCGCCGCGATCGGGTGTCGCCAACCACGCCCGATCGCCGGTGAGCAGCAAGTCGGCGGTGTGGTAGCGGGCAATTGGTTCCACGAAGACACCGACGGTGCCATCTACCTGTGCACTGGCCACGAGGGTGCGCAATATTGCCGCCGCGTCATCGGGTCGCGCCGGCACCGCCACGACGACGCCGGGCAGATCACGGAGCACGGTCAGCGAGTCGTCGTTGTGGAAGTGGCCGCCGAACCCCTCCTGATAACCAAGACCAGCGATGCGGACCACGATGCCGTTGCGGTACTGCCCGTTCGAGAAGAACTGCAGCGTGGCCGCCTCACCGCGAATTTGGTCCTCGGCATTGTGCAGGTAAGCCAGGTACTCGATCTCAGCGATCGGCACGAACCCGCTCACCGCCGCGCCCAGCGCCAGACCGAGGATGCTGGTCTCGTCGAGCAGCGTGTCGAAAACGCGAGCAGCGCCGGCTTGCGCGAGCAGCCCCTTGGTAACCCCGTAGACGCCGCCTTTGGCCGCAACATCTTCCCCGAACAGGATGACTTCCGCGTTGTCACGCAACAGTTCGGCAAGGGTCGTGTTGATTGCCTGCGCGAGGGTGAGTGCCGTGCCCGTTGCCGCGGCGGTGACGGCCGACGGTGATGTCGAGGCAGCGATGACGGCGGCGGCGACTTGCTGCGGGTGACGCGGCGCCAGTGGCGCCATCACCGACTCGGCATCGCGTATCTGCGGCACTTGCTTCAACGACTCGGCGATCTCGTAAACGGTGGTACGCAACAAGTCGTGACGGGCAGCGAGGCTGGCTCCCGTCTGTGCCCCACACGCAACCAGCGCCCGCGCCGTAGCGAGGATCGGATCGCGTGCTTGGTCGGCACGCAGTTCGACTGGTGTGCGGTAGGCAGTCTCCACGTCAGTGCCCGCATGCCCACCGAAACGCACGGTGCGCAGATGCAGCAGTGCCGGCTTACGGCGGGTTCGCACCCATTCGCCGAGTTCGCGGGTAACGGCTAGAACGGCCTGAGGGTCGGCACCGTCGACGGATTCGTAGCGCAGGTGCGGTCTGCTGCCGTAGGCGGATTCAATCCAACCGCCGGGCGTGCGCACGCTGATACCGAGACCGTTGTCCTCGCACACGAACAGCAGCGGCAGCGGCAGCATCTGGTGAGCGCAGTGCAACGCGGTGTTGATGGCGGCGGTCGCCACCGCATGGTTCGCCGAGGCGTCACCGAAGGAGCAGACGGCCAACGCATCGGCCGGCCAGGGCGAGGCGAGACCGAGGCGCGAGCTACGACCGATCGCGAACGCGACCCCGACGGCGCGCGGCAGGTGCGATGCGATCGTGGAGGTCTGCGGGATGATGGCCAAGTCGTGGCGGCCGAACACCTTGTGGCGCCCGCCGGAGATCGGCTCGCTGACTGCTGCCATAACACCGGCGAGGATGTCGTGCACTCCCGCGAGCCCGGCGCGGGCGAGGTAGAACCCACCGCTGCGGTAATGCAGCAACGCCGGGTCGGTTGGGTGTAGCGCCATGGCGACGGCCGCGTTGCTCTCGTGCCCGGCCGAACTGATCGTGTAGTAGCCAGCGCCCTGACTGCGCAGCCAGCGTGCCGCCAGGTCGCAGTGCCTAGTCGCCACCTGCACGTCGAACAGCTGCTCAAGCTCGCTGACCGGCGGTGCGCAGGCAGTCGTTGTCGCCATGGCACCGGTAGTTGACTCGCCCGCGTCTCCATCTAGCGCGAGCAGGGCCTCATAAAGCGGCGTTTCCAGCGCGCTCCGGGCGGGATCGATCACGGTCACAGCATGCCAGGCGTTACACGTCGAGCCGATAACGAACTACCGCCGGATCACCACTCGGTTGCACGACGGCGCGATAGCGATTGATGAGCGCGCGCATCGGCACGTTCTCGCGCAGCACATCGGCATGAATACGGTGAAGCCCCCGTTGTCGTGCGAGTGCCAGCAGGTCATCCATCAATCGCGTCCCCACACCGATGCCGTGATACTCGTCGAGCACCGTTATCGATAACTCCGGTGGGCCGACGGGCTGTCCGCCGCCCGTTTGCGACATCCAGCGTGAAACGCCGACCGGCTTACCTTCTGGGAAGTCGCTGTTCGATCGTGCAGCATCGAAGGCCAGAACGGCGGCGTTGGTGACACCATCGACGTCGGCCAGTCGTTGCTTCATCGTTTCCGGCAGCTCGTGAACCGGAGTGAAGAAGCGCAGGTGGCGAGATTCGGGGCTCAGTTCCTCGAACGCCTCGGCGAAGTAACGGGCAAAGTCGACTGTGGCGGCCTCGCGGGTGACGATCAGCGGAGTGAGCTCGATACCGCCATTGTGCCGGGTTGGCGCGACCCTGTGGCTGCGACGGTTGACACGTCGCCAGGGCCGCGCCCCACCGAGACGTCAGCCCTTGACCTTGTCGACGGCCTTCTTCGCCTTGGCGGCGACGGCCTCGACCTTGTCGTCGATCGAGTCGGGGGTCTTGCTCTCGATGACATCTGCGACCTTGTCGATCGCATCCTTGGCGGTGCTCTTGTTACCGCCGAGCAGGCCCTTGATCTTGTCGAGAAAACTCATTTGTTGGCTGTTCCTCCGTATACGCCGCGCGATTTCGCGGGCGGGAACACTCGCACATCGCTTCGCTCTGCGTCCAAACCGGCCGGCGGCGGCGACCCTACGACGGGCGCGCCGACGCCAGCTCAATACGCGTTCGCCGCCGCCCGCCGACGTCGGCCACCCCTAATCTTCTCCCCCCCGAGTCCGCGCGCCTCGCGCAATGGAGAAGTCAGAAGCCACAGCCACCAGTTCCACGTGCTCGACGAGTTGGCGATGCCTGAATCGGGCGGCACCGTGATCTGCGTGCCCGCAACTTCGATCGGCGACGTCGTGGTGGTCTCCGCC
>JACQZX010000099.1 GCA_016213665.1 Actinomycetota bacterium
ACCCGTTCGGAGTCGATGCGACCGAGTCGCTGCGCGAGATGTGCGGCGTAGACGAGTCCGATAGCAACGGCCTCACCGTGTGCCAAGCCGTAGTCGGTCTCGATCTCGAGCGCATGGGCGAGCGTGTGCCCGTAGTTCAACGACGCTCGGCGGCCGCCCTCGCGTTCGTCGACTGCGACTATCTCGGCCTTTATCTGCACGCACCGCGCAATTCGTTCGGCCTCCGCCATCTGCAGCAGGTCGTCGCCCGTCAAGAAGTGATACTTCGCCAGTTCGCCGCGCCCACATCGAAGTTCCCGCGGCGGCAGCGTGGCCAGTGCATCAAGATCGCAAATTACGCCGCTCGGTTGCCAGTAGGCACCAACCAAGTTCTTGCCCACAGGCAAGTTCACGCCGGTCTTGCCGCCGATGGCCGCGTCGACCATGCCAACGAGCGTGGTGCTCACGTGCACGACGGCAACGCCGCGGTGCCACGATGCGGCCGCAAAGCCGGCTACATCGCTCACCATCCCACCACCGATACTGATCACGACGTCGTCGCGGGTCAGACCCATGCCGGCGAATCCGACACAGAGTGCTTCGACTGTCTGCAGGGTCTTGTGTTCCTCACCACGTCCGATCTCGAATCGTTCGGAGGGAAGGCCGACATCGACGTCGAAGGGAAGCGCTGGCTGCGTGACGATCGCGGCGCGACGCGCCGTTGCGGGTAGCAGCGCCGCCAGTTCTGTCTTGGCACCGTGACCAATCAGCACGTCGTAACTGCGATCGAGTAGCGGCACCCGCACGGTGATCATCGCAACACAGCCTCGGCGACCTCGTGAACCGAGCGATGATCGACGCGCACGATCGCGTCGGCCACTTCGCGATACAGGGGTTCACGCTCAGCACACATGCGATTCAAGGTACCGGCCGGATCGTCGTCCAACAGTGGGCGATGTTGGCCACTCTGCACGCGTTCGACCAGAGTGGTCGGCTCGGCGCACAGCCACACCACTCGCGCGACCGCAGCCCTTGACGCCACGCGATTGGAGGCACTGAGCACGACTCCACCGCCGGCAACGATGATCGCGGGCTCGGGAGCTGCCAGCGCGTCACGAAAGACCTCTGACTCGATCGACCGAAACTGCGGTTCCCCATCGGTGGAGAAGATTTCGCGCACCGATCGACCGGTGCGTGTCTCGATGATCGCGTCGGTGTCGAGGATTTCGCGACCGAGACGCTGCGCCAACACCCGCGCGACCGTCGACTTTCCGACGCCCATCATGCCAACGAGCACAAGGTGCTGGTCGGCACGAATCATGGCAGCGTCGCACGGAACGACAGCGCGTTGCCCACGAACTCTGCCACGCTGTCGCCGCCGAACTTACGCTGGGCCTCGGTAGCGAGCACCAGCGCCACCATCGTCTCGACAACCACCCCGGCCGCGGGTACGGCGGTCACGTCAGTGCGCTCCTTGAAGCTGACGGTCGCTTCCTTGGTGACGACATCGACCGTCTTCATTGTCGGCCGATTGAGAGTCGACAGAGGCTTCAGCGCCGCGCGCACGACCAGCAATTCACCGTTGGTGATGCCACCCTCGATACCACCAGCGTGCGATGTCTCGCGCCGGTAGTTGCCGGCCTTGGTGTCCCAGACGATCGCGTCGTGAGCGACGCTGCCACGTTGGCCGGCACCCTCGAACCCGTCGCCGACCTCGACACCCTTAACCGCTTGAATACTCATCACGGCACCAGCCAGCGCAGAGTCGATCTTGCGATCCCAATGAACGTGACTGCCGAGGCCGACCGGCACTCCGTGACCCAAGACCTCCACGACGCCACCCAGGGAGTCGCCGTCCGCGGAAGCCGCCTTCACTTCCGCGATCATCGCCGCCGCGGCTACCGCGTCGAAACAGCGCACCGGCGACTCGTCGACTGCCGTCAGGTCGGCCGGGCCGGGTCGCTTCCCGCTCGCGGCCCGTGCGCTGCCCAGCTGAACCACATGGGAGATCACCGCGACGCCCAACTCCGCCAACAACTTTTTCGCGACCGCGCCGGCCGCGACTCGCGCCGCGGTCTCGCGGGCACTGGCACGCTCGAGAACGTCGCGAGCGTCGGTGAAGCCATACTTCTGCATGCCGGCAAGGTCGGCGTGCCCCGGCCGGACCTTGGTCAAGGGCTCCTTTGTCAGCCCCGGCGCCGGTGACATCTCTTCGTGCCACTTGTCGCCGCGAAACCATTCGCTGTTGCGGATTTCGATCGCGAGTGGCGATCCGAGGGTGCGACCGTGTCGAACGCCGCCGATCAGCGTCAATTCGTCCTCCTCGAATCGCTGCCGCGGACCGCGTCCGTAGCCGAGCCGACGGCGAGCCATCTCAGCCTGAATCTCCTCCACCGTGATCTGCAGGCCGGCGGGCAAGCCCTCGAGTATTACGACCAACGCCTGACCGTGCGATTCACCGGCGGTGAGGAAGCGCAACATCTCGTCAGGCTAATGGCTCAAGCTGCACGTACTACGGCTGTCGGCGGGCAGCGAGCTCGCGTTCAGCCGCAGCCGCCATCACCGCGGTGTCGGGTTGCGCGCCGTGCCACAGCAGCTGCTGCAACGCGGCCTGGTGAACGAGCATGCCGAGACCATCCACCACCGCTGCCCCGGCTGCCTTGGCAACTCGCAGCAATTCGGTCACGCGCGGTTGGTAGACGATGTCGACCACAACCTGATCGGCATGCAGCAGCGCTGCGTCGCAAGGCAGCTCGGCGCTGCCCATGCCGACGGATGTCGCGTTGATGACGACGTCGGCGTCGGCGATGTCGGCTGCCGTACCCACCACCCCGAAAGGTGAGCCGGCGGCGATGGCGATCGCGGCCGCAAGCTCTGCCGCTGGTGCAGAGCGATTGACCACCGCTACCCGCGCTGCCCCGGCGCGGGCGACGGCCTCGCAGATCGCACGCGCGGCTCCCCCGGCCCCGAGCACGCAGACAGCCTTGCCGGCAACGACGACGCGCGCCGCGGCCAGCGACGCCAGGAAACCGTCACCATCGGTACTGTGGCCGACCAACAAGCCGTCACCATCGCGCACCACCGTGTTGACACTGCGCAACTTGGCCGCCGTCGGGTCGAGTCCGTCGACCAGGCGCACCATTGATTCCTTGTGCGGCATCGTCACCGACAAGCCGGCGAGTCCAAGCACGCGCATCGCTTCCAGCGCCGCGCCGGTGCGCCCGGCGGCAACGTCGAAGGCCAGGTACACCCAGTCAAGACCCAATTGCCCGAACGCCGCGTTGTGAAGCGCGGGCGACAGGCTGTGCGTCACCGGGCTACCGATGACACCGGCAATACGTGTGCCGGCGGTGATGCTCACAGCAGGCCTTTCGCACGTGCCGCCGCCACGTTCGCCTCGTGTTGTTCCAGCGTGGCCGCGAATGCGTGACCACCGTCCTCGTTCGCCAACACGTAGTACAGGTAGACGCACGGAGTACCTTCGGGCAGCGAAACGCACAGCGGATCGCCCAGCGATGGATTCGGCGACGGGTTGAGAGCGGCCTCGATGCTGGCGCGGCCCGGATTGGCGATTGGCGTCGGCGGAAGCCCGGTGTGCATGTAGGTGTTGTACGGCGTATCGACGTCGCGCAGAGCGGTCGGCGACGACCCAACCGGCTGGTTGTAGAGCAGCGTGGCATCGATCTGCAGCGGTGTTCCGATGAACAAGCGGTTGTAGATAACGCGGGCGATCTTCGGACGATCTTCCGGCAATCGAGCCTCGCGCTCAATGATGCTGGCGATGACGAGCAGTTGATAGGGCGTAACGCCGAGTCGCGGCGCCCGCTCCTCGATGTTCAGCTGGCCACCGACTCGCTCCATCAGTCGTACCATCCGCAACACCACGTCGGCTTCGGTCTCGCCGTTGGACACCTGGTAGGTGTCGGGGAACAACAGACCCTCGAGGCTGTTCTCGCCGTCGGGTTGGTATATCGAACGCACGACGCCGTTGGTGGCTGCGGTTTCGAAGTCGGTCGCCGCCAGGCGCGCGACCTTGTCCTGCAATCGGGTCGCCATCCGCCCGATCGTGTAGCCCTCTGGGAATGTCACCTCGGTAAAGGTCTGCGATGGCGGCGTACTCAGAATTCGCATGATGTTGCCCATGTGGTCGCTTGGCCGAAGCTGGAAGTAACCGGGGGTCAGTTCCAAGCCACCGTGGTGTTCGACATACCAACGGAACACTCCCGCGCTCTCGACCAGTTCGTGCTCCTGCAAACGCTTACCGACAGTCTCCAACGTGTCGTCATCGTTCACCGTGAAGCTGATCGGGTCGCCGGGGTCGCCCTGCGGGTTGACCTGCTCGCTGTACCACAGCCCTACGAGCCCGACGACCACGATGCCGGCCATCGCGGCGTACATCAGCAGCCAGACGAACCACTTGTAGTGCCGGCGCTGTTTGCGCGGTCTTTCGCTGAGCGTCGGATCGGTTGTCGCGACGGTGTCCCAAGGATCCGGGCACCAGGTGCGTTCGTCGATATGTGTCATCGAGCCTGCGCCGCGCGCGAGTCGAGCCAGTGCTGAAGCATCACCGCGGCGGCGACCTTGTCGACAAGCGCCCGCCGCCCGCGAGCGCTGATGCCGCCCTCGATGAGCGCACGGTCGGCCGTGACCGTCGTGCGACGCTCGTCGAAGGTGACCACTGGCACGGCGACCACCGTAGCCAGGGCATCGGCTTCTCGCAGGGCAGCCTGCGCGGCCGGCCCGAGCGTGCCGTTCATGTTCAACGGCAGACCGACAACCAACAGCTCGACCTCCTCCTCCACGGCCAAGGCGGCGATCGCAGCATGGTCGCGCCGTGGCGAGCCCGAACGAGCAAGCACGCGGAGCGGCGACGCGATTATGCCGGAGCGATCGCTGATGGCAATGCCGATGCGCTTCGAGCCGAGGTCGATGCCGAGGGCGCGCATGGCAGTCGTTCTAACTACTCGCCTTGGCCGCCAACTCGGCGATGCGCAGCGCATCGTCGATCCTGCTTGCATCCTTGCCACCAGCAGTGGCGATGTCGCCCTTGCCGCCCCCGCCACCGCCCACTGCCTTGGCGGCGTCCTTGATCAGTTCGCCGGCAAGGTGGCGACCGCCGGGGGCGACCGCCGCGACGAGCGATGCGCCACCGCTGTCGCTCACTCCCCCGAGCACCACCGCTTCCACGCCGGGCTGCTGACGAACGGCGATGGCCAGGTCGCGCAGGTCTGCCGGCGAGAGGTCGTCGATGCGCGCGACAACCACCCCGTCAACTGCGTTCGAGGCAATCTCAGCTGCCGTGCCAGCCGCCGACTTCGCGCGCATGATGCGTAACTGATCGCGGAGCGTCTTGTTCTCATCGAGCCTTCGTTGCACTCCGGCAACCAGATCATCGGGGCTCGTTCCCAACATGCGAGCCGCCTCGGCAATGACCGCGCTCTCACGCTGGAGCAACTTGACGGTGTTTCTGCCGGTTGTCGCTTCGATGCGCCGCAAATTGCTGCCGATGCTGCTCTCATCGATGATCTTGATCGTGCCGATGTCGCCCGACGCGCGGACGTGCGTGCCACCACACAACTCGATCGAGCTACCGACCTCGAGAACACGCACCACATCGCCATACTTGTCGCCGAAGAACGCTATTGCCCCGAGAGCAGTGGCTTCGTCTTTAGTTGTCTCGAATGCCCGCGCCGGCGCGTTGGCCAGCGTCGCGGCGTTGGCGATGTCCTCGATCCGTTCAATCTCATCGGCGGTGACGGCGTCGTAGTGAAGGAAATCGAATCGCAAGCGGTCGGGAGCAACCAACGAACCGGCCTGCTTGACGTGTTCGCCCAGCACTACACGCAACGCGTGATGAAGAATGTGCGTTCCGGTGTGGTTCCGGCGAATCGACTCTCGTCGAACAACATCGATGTGCGCGGTCACCTCGCTGCCGGCGACAAGTTCTCCGCTGACGACCCGAGCCAGGTGGCGCCGCAGCCCCGGCAGCGCAAACGTGGTGTCGAGTACCTGCACCTCGCCGATCGACCCATTGGTGGACGCGGTAGTGATGGTGCCGGTGTCGCCCACCTGGCCGCCGCTCTCCGCGTAGAACGGCGTGCGGTCGAGAAAGACTTCGACCAGATCGGGAGTCGCGGCATTCACTGCAGGGAGCACTGCCAGAACGCGACTCTGCGACTCGTTGTGCGTGTACCCCACAAACTCGGTGGTGCCGAACTGTTCGATCAGCTCCCGGTACTCGTCGAGGCGAACCTCATCGGAGGCGCTGCCCTTGCGAGCCGCCTTGGCGCGACTGCGCTGGGATTGCATCTCGGAGTCGAACTCCGCCCTGACGACAGTGACGCCGCGCTCGGCAGCGATCTCCTCGGTCAGCTCCAGCGGAAACCCGTATGTGTCGTGTAGCAAGAAGGCGGTTCCCCCGGGCAGCGATTCGGAGTGGGCGGTCAGCTCGTCCTCGAGGATCGTGAGGCCGGTCTTGAGGGTTTGACGGAAACGTTCTTCTTCGCGCGTGAGCACGCCGACGATGAAGTCGCGGTTCTTCAGCGTTTCTGGGTAAGCCTGGCCCATCAGGGCGACGGCCATGTCTACGAGCGACGGCATCACAAGTTGCTCGGTGCCAAGCAGATACGCGTGACGGACTGCGCGCCGAATGATGCGACGCAGCACGTAACCCCGGTTCTCGTTGCTGGGGAAGACACCGTCGCTGACGAGCATCGCCGCCGATCGCGCGTGTTCGGCGAGCACACGCATCGAGAAGCTGTCGCGATCCTCGTAGTCGCCCGCGACGTATCGGCGGCCGGTGAGCGAGCATGCCTGCTCGATGAGCGGCTGCATCAGGGTGGTCTCCCACACCGAGTCGACACCCTGCAATAGGCAGAGCATGCGCTCGAGCCCAAGGCCGGTATCGATGCTCGGCTTGGGCAAGAGCGTGCGAGTGCCGTCAGGCGCCTGGTTGTACTGCATGAAGACCAAATTCCAGAACTCCATGAAACGATCACCGTGCGGATCGCGCAGCGGGCCCCCCTCGGGACCGAACGCGGGACCACGGTCGATGTGGATCTCGCTGCACGGTCCGCAGGGCCCGGTGTCGCCCATCTGCCAGAAGTTGTCCTTATCACCAAGTCGCTGAATGCGATCCATTGGCACACCCACCTGCTCGTGCCAGATGGCTTCCGCCTCGTCATCGCCCTCGTGGACGGTGATCCACAGCCGATCGCCGTCGAGGCCGAAAGTCTCGGTAGTGAGTTCCCAACTCCAGGGAATGATTTCTCTCTTGAAGTAGTCACCGAAGCTGAAGTTGCCGAGCATCTCGAAGAACACCAGGTGTCGTTTGGTGCGGCCGACGTCTTCGAGGTCGTTGTGCTTACCACCAGCGCGAGCGCACTTCTGGGAGCTGACCGCACGCGGGTATGGGGCTGCCTCGTCGCCCACGAAGTACGGCTTGAACGGCACCATGCCCGCCACCGTGAACAGCACCGTCGGATCGTGCGGGATCAGGCTCGCCGAGGGAACGACTGCGTGTGCCTTGCCGACGAAGTAGTCGAGAAAGGCTGAGCGAAGTTGATCGGCGGTCTGCGGTGGCGTACCCATGGATAGATCAGCCTACCGAATACGTCGTTTCCGGGCCCCGCTATTGCTAGCGTCGCCGCTCGTGCCGATCGACACCCACGAATGGATAAGTTTCGAAGACGACAAGACGCAACGCACGTGGATGTTCGATGCCACTTTTCTGCGCAGCCGGTGGACTTGCATCTTCGGTAGTGGGTGCAAGGGGGTTCTCGACAACGACGCAACCGAATTGTCGCAGGGGTGCTGCAGCTACGGTGCCCACTTCGGCGACAAGAAAGACCTGAAGAAGGTGGTCAAGGCGGCGGCGCGACTGACAAAGAAGAACTGGCAGTTCAAGAAGAAGGGCGATGCCAAGGGCTTCTACACGGTCAAAGACGGTGTGAGCTCGACACGTGTCGTCGACGGCGCATGCATCTTCCTCAATCGACCCGGATTCGAAGGCGGCGCCGGCTGCGCGTTTCACATCGCGGCCGTCGAAGTCGGTGAACGGCCGATGGACTGGAAACCCGACGTCTGTTGGCAACTCCCACTGCGCCTCGAGGAGTCGACCGATGAGGCAGGTTGGATCACCTCGACGCTGCGCGAATGGAAGCGACGCGATTGGGGCGAAGGTGGCGCCGAATTCCACTGGTGGTGCACCGAGACCGATGAAGCGTTCGTGGGTGGAGTGCCGACCTACGAGTACCTGCGCGACGAGATCATCGAGATGGTCGGCGCCAAGGTCTACGCGGCAATGGTGAAACTGATTGAGCGACCGAAGTGGACACCACTGCCGCATCCTGCCGTCAGGCGCTGACTTTCTTGTTCGCCTTGCGGCGGTCTTCCAGCGCTAGGTAACGCTTGCGCACTCGGATCGCCTTCGGGGTGACTTCCACCAGCTCGTCGTCCACGATCCACTCGATTGCCGTCTCCAGCGTGTGGATCTTCGGAGTCGGAAGTTTCACCGCGTCGTCGTGACTGTGCGTACGGATGTTGTTCTTCTCCTTGGCGCGCACGGCGTTGATCACCATCTCGTCGTCGCGGGCTGATTCGCCGACGACCATTCCTTCGTAGACCTGCTCACCGGGATTGACGAAGAACTGCCCGCTGAGTTGCAGTTTGTCGAGTGCGTAGCCGGTGGTGACGCCCAATCGGTCACTCACCAGCGCCCCGCCGCGAGGGCTCGGCATGTCGCCCGCCCACGGCATCCAGCCAACGTGATGTTGGTGTAACAACGCCGTGCCGCGCGTAGAGGTGAGCAGCAACGAACGAAACCCGATCAGACCACGACTCGGGCACTCGAAGGTGACGATGGTGCGTCCGGCATCGCCGGCGCGCAAGTCGGTGACCCGACCTTTGCGGGGCGCAAGCTCCTGTGTGACCGTGCCGACATATTCGTCGGGAACGTCGCAGACACCTCGCTCCTGAGGCTCGAAACGCTTGCCGTTGACTTCCTTGGTGATGACTTCCGGACGACTGACCTGCAACTCGTAGCCTTCGCGCCGCATCGACTCAATGAGCACGGCCAACTGCAGCTCGCCACGACCCGCCACCTCGATAACGTCGGGCGACCCGGTCTCGAACAGTTTGATCGAGACGTTGCCGAGAATCTCCTTGTTCAGCCGGTCGACGAGATGGCGGCTGGTCAGGAACTTGCCATCACGGCCGGCGAGCGGTGAGGTGTTCACACCAAACGTCATACGCAATACCGGTTCGTCGACGACCAGGCGTGGCAGTGCGACTGGGCTGTCGACGGCGGCGATCGTGTCGCCGATCTCGACCTCGGGGAAGCCGGCAACCACGAACAGATCGCCGGCACTCAACTCGTCGACTTCATCGCGGCTGACGCCGTGAAACGACATCAGTTGCGCGAGCTTCCGCTTGAGCGGGGGCTGTCCCTCGCCGAACTCCTCCTCCAGCAAGGCAACTGTCTCACCGCGGCGCATCACACCGTTGACAACTCGTCCGATCGCCAGCCGACCAAGGTATTCGCTCGCATCGAGTTGAGTGACCATCGCCTGCAGCGGCGCCGAAGCATCACCGGTGGGCGGAGGAATGGCGTCAAGGACTGTGTCGAGCAAGGCTGAGAGGTCGTCATCGGCGGCCGGCATGCCGACTCCCCGCATCGTGCGGCCCTCACGCGCGACGGCCGAGACGATCGCGAAATCGATGTGATGGTCGCCGGCGTCGAGGTCGATGAACAACTGGTAGATCTCGTCGAGAACTTCCTCGGCGCGCGCATCTTGCCGATCGACCTTGTTGATCACGACGACTGCCGGCAGGTCGAGCGCGAGCGCTTTCTGTAACACGTAACGCGTCTGCGGCAACGGACCTTCAGCGGCATCGACCAGCAACAGCACGCCATCAACCATGGTGAGCGCTCGCTCGACCTCACCGCCGAAGTCGGCGTGACCCGGCGTGTCGACGAGGTTGATCTTGACGCCCTTCCAGGTGATCGAGGCAGCCTTGGCGAGGATCGTGATGCCGCGCTCGCGCTCTTGGTCGTTGGAGTCCATCACCCGGTCGACAACGGCCTGGTGCGCGGCGAACGTGCCAGTGGCACGCAGCAGCGCGTCTACGAGAGTTGTCTTGCCGTGGTCGACGTGAGCGACGAGGGCGACGTTACGAAGTTTTGGGGACATGATCTGAGGGGACAAGTTGGCCGCGTTCTCGAGTTGGCTCAGAGTCCGCGGCCCGCGATGAGATCAGTCGTCGAACTCTTCGTCGTCATCATCGAAGGTGACACCGTACTTTTCCGCCAACGCGGCGTACTCGTCGTCTTCACTTGGTTGACGTTGATCGCTACTACCGAAGCCCAGGTCGAATGCGCTGGGACCGGCCTGCTTGAGTTTCCGGGCTTCTTCGAAGCGACGGTGACGACCCTTCTTCACGGTAGGGCTCCCGAACCTAGAGATTTGACATTGAACGTCATATTACCCGCTCAGGGCCAAAATCTGTCGGACCATGCCGGCGCATTGCATGTCGTACCTGGAGAGGTGGCACGATATGTGCATGGGTCGCGTCGTCACAGTTCTCAATCAGAAAGGCGGGGTCGGCAAGACCACCGTCACCCTCGGTTTCGCCTCCGCCGCCGCTGCGGCAGGTCATCGCGTGCTGGTCGTCGATCTCGACCCGCAAGCCTCGAGCACCTGGGTGCTGGGGGTTGATCCGGCCGAGGTCGAGACCTCGACCGCCGAGGTGCTGGTGCGTAGCTCCGCGGAGAAGGCGATGGTGCCGTCGGCTTGGGGTGACGACGTGTGGGTGTTGCCTGCGTCGCACCGACTCACCGCCCGCGACCATGGTGGCAATCCTGCCCGGTTGGGCGAGGCGCTCGCCGAGGTGAGCGACCAGTTCCATGCCGTGCTCGTCGATTGCCCGCCATCGTTGGGCGCACTCACCACTGCCGGTCTCACCGCTGCCGATCACGCGGTGATCGTCGTTGAACCATCGGCGCTCAGCCTGCGGGGTATCGGCGCCGTCGCCGATCTGGTCGATGAGGTATGGGACGCCTACAACGCGGAGCTTGAACTCACCGGCGTCATCGTCAACAAGGTGCCCGCCTGGAGCAGCGAAGCCGAGCGCCGACTTGACGAGTTGGTGCGCACAGTCGGGAAGCGAGCAATCTGGCAGCCGGCCATTCCGCAGCGCGTGATCGTCAACCAGGCAATCGGTGAACGCCGACCGATCCATTCCTATGGCGCACGGAGCTACGACGTTTCGGAATCGTTCGACAAGTTGTGGGCCAAGCTGCGCCGCATCATGGCACGTCAATCAGATTGAGTCCGCCGCGGCCGTCGAAGGTGAGCGCGGCCTCACCGGCTACCAGCCGACGAATACCTTCACCGAGCAACTCACCACGCCAGCCGCTCGCCAATCGCGCGTCGGGATCGCCGCGCAGTAGTTCCACGAGGTCGTGACGGGTCGCCAACAAACCGGCATCGATACGTTGCTGGCGTGCGACCTCGCTCACCCATGCAGAAACCAAGGTCACGGCCGGTCGCAGGCCGCGGTCGAGATCGTCGCCTTCCGCGGCCGCCGGCGGCGATTCATCGGCAAGACCGAGCTCGACCGCGGCGAGCAACTCCTTGGCGATGGCACCACGGGTGTGGCGTTCATCGACGCCGCGCGCCTGGCCGAGTTCGGTGGTGGTCCGCGGCTGCTTCTGCGCAATGCCAAGGATCGCCAGGTCGGGAAGCACTTGCCGCACGGGCGAGTCGATCGACATCGCCCTGCGCTCGCGCCAACCGGCAACGGCTCGGGCGACACCACGAGCGCGCGGCTTGAGAATGCGAACGTCCTTGAGTCGCGTCCAGGCCAAGTCGGGGTCCGTGCCACCCACTGGCCGCAGACGCAATTCTTCACAAGCATCGTCGACCCACTGCGTGCGGCCGGCGGTAGCAAGTTGTGCCGTGAGCGTGTCGTGCAACTGCAGCAGGTAGGCGACGTCGCCGGCCGCGTAAGAGCGCTGGTCATCGGACAGCGGCCGACGCAACCAGTCGGTCAAACGGTCGCCTTTGGCTGCTGCCACCCGCAACTCACCCTGCAGCAGCGCCACCAGCGACGGGGTGCTGTACCCAAGAAATCCGGCAGCCAGCTGGGTGTCGTATAGCCGCCGCGGCACCGTCCCCACCGCATGGGTGAGCACGTCGAGATCTTGCTGCGCGGCGTGTACGACGGCCAGCACGTCGCTGTCGAAGAGCAACCTCAACGGCGAGAGATCGCACCCGAGCGGATCGAGGAGCACGATCTCGCCGGCAGCCGCAATCTGCACCAATGCCAGCTTGGGAAAGTAGGTGCGCTCACGGTGGAACTCGGTGTCGAGGGCATAACGAGGCTCAGCGAGTGTCCGCTCGATGAACTCGGCAACCTCACGGTCGGAAGCGATCCAGCGATAGTCCATCAGACCGACACGACTGGCCATCCCTGATCGACCCACGCCACCATGCCGCCGACGACGTTGGTCGCGGCTATCCCCTCGTCGACCAGGAACTCGCACGCACGCATGCTGCGCGCACCGGTGCGACAGATGAGGTAGGCGGTGCCGACACCACGCAATTCTTCGACCCGATCGGGAACGGTGCTCAACGCGACGTGGACGGCACCGGGTACATGACCAGCGTCGAATTCAGATTGCTCGCGCACGTCAACGAGCGTCGCCCCCTTGGCCAACGCCGCGTGGAGTTGTTGAACGCCAACCTCTCTCACTGCCATCGTCTCACTGCCATCGTCTCACTGCCATCGCAACGACGCTACTCCCACAATTCTGCACACCGGGCGAAAGTCCGACAGATCGAACGGGCGCGCTAGTCCGACAGGTCGAATGGCGTGTTGACGTTGGCCATGTCACGAGCAGCGACTGCGACCTCCACGGTTCGCAACGTCTTCAGGACGTCTGACAGCCGACGCTGCCCGGAGGAAAAGGCCGTTTCCAGTTGCGCGGCAACACTCGGGCGCCACGCGGCACAGAGCGGCTGCGGTCGATCGGTTACCGCCACGGCGACATCGGTGTCGGCAGCGGTGGCGAGTGCTTCCACGATCGCCCTCACCGTTGCCGAGGACAACAGTGGCATGTCGCACGCGACAACCATGATCGCATCGTGGTCAGGAAACTGATCGAGCGCCGTGATCACTCCGCCCAGCGGACCTTCGCGCGGCCACCGATCGGCGACAACGGCAAGCCCCAGGCTCGCCAGCGCCGCACCGTCACCTCCAACTGCGATCACCGACTCGCTTCCGGCCGCCGAAAGCACTTCAGCAACGCTTACGACCATTGGTCTACCGGCGTAGGCCAGCAACGCTTTGTCGCGACCCATCCGTCGGCTGGCCCCGCCGCACAGGATCGCGCCGACGACACGAGGGTCGACACCGTTGCGCAAGCTCAGCCGCCACCACCGGGGTCGAGCTGTGCGAGAAATGTGGCAAGTCGCTCGGCTTCGTCGGTCTCACCGATGGCTGCTGCCATCGACTGCAAGCCCTGCATGCACCCCAGCAGCGCGCGATTGGTCTCGTCCGCCCACCGCACGTATCCCGAGCCGCGCCAACCATTGGCACGCAGCGCGTCGAGCCCTCGGTGATAACCGACTCGATAGGCGGCGTAACGCTGCACCCTGTCGGTGACGCTGTCGCCCAAGGTGCACCACGCCAGCAAAGACCGCGGGTGTGCTGCCACAACGTCCGCGGCTAGCGAAGGTCGTTTGACGGCTGGCGCCACCAATACCTCGCGCACTGCCTCGCGCACCGTCGCCGACTCGGCGGGCAGAATGGTGCGCGGCGGTCCTTGCGATACAAGTTGAATCGGCTGTTCACTCACGGTGCCACCCTACGGCAGCTCTCTCGATTGCCGTTGCACAGTCTCGATTGCCGTTGCACAGTAGGCTGGCAGGTATGACTGCTCTCTCGTTGGAATCGGCCAAGACCATCGGCATCGTCGTCGTGCTCGCGTTCGTGGCCTTCGCCGTGATTTCTGCGTGGGTGATCAAGAACATCACCATGAAGATCATCTCCGTTTTGCTGATGGTCGGCCTCGGACTCGGCGCGTGGACCCAACGCGGCAGCTTGCAGGATTGTGCCGACAAGGCCAAGGCCAAGGTCGAGGCCGGCATCGCCGAAGGCTCGATCAAGTGCGAGTTCTTCGGCACCGAAGTCTCAGTCTTCTGAGAGTCGCCAGTTCAGTCGCCCTCGGTGGTGGGCAGTGCCTGTTCCGTCGGTGGAGTTGCCGCCGGCAGAGTATGGCAACCGCTGAGCACCGCTGCCGCCCGCTCGGCGGTGCCCGGCAGAGTCGGAACGCTGGAATCGAAGCCGGCGAAGTCGAGAGCAGTCGTCAGGTCACCGCAGGTGTCGCGGCGCCACTGCGACAGGTTTGGCACCTCGACCCCGAAACGCCGCTCGAGAAACAGCAACGTCGAAGTGTGATCGAAAACATCGCTGCACACGCGGCCACCCCGGCTCCACGGTGACACCACCGTCGTGGGAACACGGAAGCCCAACCCGATCGGCAGCTCACCCACGAACTCGCCGACGGTGCCGGCGGAGGGCGTCGGAGGAACGACGTGATCGAAGTAGCCACCGTTCTCGTCGTAACTGAGGATGAAGACCGTCTTGGCCCACACCTCCGGCTTGCTCATCAACGCCGCCAGGATCGTGGCCGACATGTCCTCGCCGACGGCGGGCGGAAACGGCGGATGTTCCGACACCACGGTGGGGGCGACTATCCAACTGACTTGCGGTAGGTCGCCGGCGAGCACGTCGTTCACAAACGCGTCAGCCGGTCGGTTGCGTATCGCCGCGTCGAACAGCGGGTCGCTTGTCTCCAGGTTCTGAAAGGCGGTGAAGAACTTCAGCGGATTGTCGTCGTAATCGTCGGCCTCGTGATACACCCGCCAACTCACACCGGCTTTCTGCAGTCGCTCGGGATAGGTGGTCCAGGCGAACGGTCCGGTGAGGTTGTCGATCACCGGCCCGCCGCCCGCGCCGCCGGGGTCGATGGTGGCGCTCAACGAGTAGAGCCTGTTCGGTGTCGTCGGCCCGATCACGGAACAGAAGTACTGGTCGCAAAGCGTGAACTCGTCCGCCAGCGCGGAGTAGAAGGGCAGGTCGGCGCGGGCAAAGTAACCAAGCGCGCTGGAGCCCATCGTGCGTCCGAAGCCGTCGTTGCGGCCCCCGTTCCAGGCGGCGTGCTGTCCCGCCCATGTGTGATCAGGATCTGGGCCGCAGGCTCCCGAGGTGGAGGCGGTGTCGAGCCGGTAGGGCAATAGGTAGCCGTCGGACGAGCCCTCATATGGCTGGTACCACACCGAGTCCGCCCCGGCCCCTGCAGCCGCGTCGCCGAACCCACGGCTACCCGGACGGGTTCCGAAGTAGTGATCGAAGGAGCGATTCTCCTGGAAGAAGATCACCACGTGTTCGACATCGTTCAGCGAGCCACTGACCCCTGAGACAGTTGCCGGTGTTGTGACTGGACTAACGACTGGTGACGCGGGCGGCGTTGCGACCGGCGTTACCGGCGCGCCAGGCGCGGAAGCACCCGTTGGTTCACCCTCGTCGCCGGCGCACGCGGCGGCTGCTGCCGCCAGCGCCCAACCCGCCGTCGCTCCGAGTACCTGCCGTCTCGACCAATCTGTCATCGCCGTTTGCGCCCCCCTCGGTAGCAGCGAGACTAGACGTGCGCGCCTGCGCGAGCCCAAGGTGGCCCGGCACGCTGCAGCAGCGGTGCGATCAACTCACGACGAAACTGATCGGGAGCCGTTGTCGGGGCCGCGTGACCGCAGCCCGCAAGACACACCAACTGAGCATCGACAAGCGTCTCGGCAAGGTGAGCCATGCCGGTGCGGTGGTGGTCGCGGGCAAGCGTGCCGTAGCCGACGTTCACCGGAACTCTCACGTCGGCAGCCAACCACGGCCGATTGCTGCGCAGGTCGGCAAGCTCGTTGACAAGCGGCACGCCCTCCGAGCGCCGCGTGGAGCGCGTGCGTTCGGGCAGCGCCAGCCATCGCTGGTCGCCGATCAAACGCCTCATGAACGCCTCGGCGGCATCGTCGGGTCGCGCTGCCGCGCTGATCGCCGCGGCACCGGCAGTTGCCCCCGGCCACCACGGCTCCCACGAAAGCGGAGCCTCGTAAACGACAACACCCGCGACCAACGCCGGTTGACTTGCTGCAACCGCGAGCGCGACGTTGCCGCCATAACTGTGCCCGACCAGTACGGCGCGCCTACCCGCCAGCAGGCCGACCAGGTCGTGCACCTGCGATGGCATGTCGAAGGGGCCGCGGTGCGGTGTCGACTGCCCGTAGCCGCGTCGGTCGTAGCGCGCGACGCGATATTCATCGTCGAGTCGCCGGCTCAATTTCAACATGCTGGCCGAGCGATCCATCGCGCCGTGCACGAGCACGATAAGGGGATCATCGGCATGACCCGCCTCCGCCGACCACACAGTCACCGCAACGTCCCCACCCGGCCGCTTAGGCCACTCGAACGATGCGCAGCACATCGGTGCTGGCGCCGCTGGGGCGATCAGGCGCACCGGCAAGCACCAGCACGGTCTCACCAGGAGCCACCAGACCACTTTGGACGGCGCGCTCGACAGCGAACCAGACCAACTCATCCGTACTGACGTAGGTGCCGACCTCCAGTGCCTGCACCCCCCACGTCAACGACATCGCCCTGACGGTGGCCGGATCCGGCGAGAGGCCGATCAGCGTCGCCGCCGGCCGAAAGCGTGCCATCGCCCGCGCGGTGCGGCCGGTGCGCGTACAACACAGGATTGCGTGAGCATCCGCGTCGGCGGCTGCTTGACCGGCGGCGTGCGTGATGGCCATCGTGATGCGGTCCTGACCCTCGGCCCACTGGTTGCGCTGCACGCGACCGAGCCGACTCGCCCACTGCTCGTAGCTGGCCTCGCTCTCGGCACGGCCGGCGATTCTTGCCATCGTGCGCACCACCAGGGGCGGATCGATGCCGACCGCCGTTTCGGCCGACAACATCAAGGCGTCGGTACCGTCGAAGACCGCGTTGGCGATATCGCTCACCTCGGCGCGCGTGGGCGACGGTGAGGTGATCATGCTCTCCATCATCTGGGTTGCAGTTATCACGGGCACGCCCACTTCCACGCAGTGGCGAATGATCCGCTTCTGCAGGTGCGGCACGTCCTCCAGCGGGCACTCGAGGCCGAGATCGCCCCGCGCGACAATGATCGCATCTGCCTCGGCGGCGATCGCGACCAGCGCCGCCACCGCAGGCATCGTCTCGATCTTGGCCACCAACCTCGTCAGGTGAGGAACGATCGCGTCACGAACGGCGCGGAGGTCGGAGGCGTTTCTCACGAAGGAGACCGCGAGAAAGTCGACTCCGGCCGCAGCCATCGCTCGCGCGAGGACGAGATCGTCGGCAGTCGGAGTCGACAGGTGCGTTCGCTCAGATGGCAGGTGGACACCCGGGCGGCCCTGCACGAAACCCCCGGTGAGCACTGTGCACGTAGCTCCGTCTGGCCCGACGGAATTCACTTTCAGCGAGATCGCCCCGTCGCCGAGGACGATTCGATCACCACCGCGGAGATCCTCGAGCACTGTCGGATAATCGACCGCTATCGAATCGGCCAGCGAAGCGCCTTCGCCTGGCACCAGCAACACGTCGCTGCCACCGAGCAACTCACAGCCGCCGGCAGGAAACTGCCCGGCACGAACTTTTGGTCCGGGCAGGTCGGCGAGCACGGCCACGATCCTGCCCGTGCGTGCCTCGGCATCACGGACGTCCCGTAGTCGTTCGAGGTGCGAATGCAATGTTCCGTGGCTGAGGTTGAGACGGACGACATCAACGCCGGCGAGTAGCAACTCGTCGAGTAATTCCGGCGTGCTGCTGGCGGGACCGATCGTGGCGACGATCTTGGTCCTGTTCGATCTTTGTTCAACAGTCGGGGTTCGGGTAGTCATGCGCGGGCGATCAGCTGCTTATCTAGTCGAGATGGAATTGTTGTTGATTCGTCATGGTCTACCAGTAAGGCGCGAGCTACGCGAGGGAATCGCCGATCCGGAGCTCGCTCCGGCAGGACACCAGCAGGCTCGCTACCTCGCTGAATACCTTGCGACTGAGGCTATCGACGCGATCTACTCGAGCCCGCAGCAGCGCGCCGTGCAGACCGCCAAACCGATCGCGGCGAGTAGGGGTCTCGAAATCAAGATCGTCGACGATGTCGCGGAGTGGGATCGCAACTCCAGCGAATATGTTCCGATCGAGGAGCTCAAGGCCGAGGACGACCCTCGCTGGCAGGCGATCTTGCGCGGTGAGTGGAACATGGATGACGCTTCGCCCGCGGAGTTTCGCGGCAGGGTGGTCAACGCAATTGAAACGTTGATCGCTGCTCACCAGGGACACCGCATCGCCGTTAGCTGTCATGGAGGCGTGATCAACGCCTATCTTGCTCACGTGCTCGGTCTCCCTGTCACCCACGGCTTCTTCTACCCCGGTTACACAAGCATTCACCGTGTGATGGCGGCGACGACCGGCCGCCGAAGCATCCTGTCGATCAACGAGATCGCCCACCTGCGCGGTAGGACAGGACCTTGAACGGCAACCTCCACGCCGACCTGACCGACGACGTGGACGGCAGCGACCTGCTCTCGTTCCTCGACGCGTCGCCTTCGCAATGGCACGCGGCGAGCAGCAGCGCCGCCCGATTGCGTGCGGCGGGCTACGTTGAACTCGAACTCGGCCACAGCTGGCAGCACGTACCGGCGAACGGGTTCGTCGTGCGCGGCGCGGCCTTGGTCGGCTGGAGCATCGGTGCCGCGGCGACACCCACTTCCCCACTGCGCATCGTCGGCGCACACACCGACTCGCCGGGATTGCGGATCAAACCGCGTCCCGATGTCGGAGGTTACGGGTGGAAGCAGCTGGCGGTCGAGATCTATGGCGGCGCGCTGCTCAACTCTTGGCTCGACCGTGATCTCGGAGTCGCCGGGCAGGTCATGACCAGCGATGGTGCTCGCTTGCTTCACGTTCGCGAAGCGGTGGCGCGGGTGCCGCAGTTGGCCATCCATCTCGACCGTGATGTCAACGAGCGGGGACTGGTACTCGACAAGCACACCCACCTGACGCCGGTTTGGGGTATCGGCTCGGTGGTCGCAGGCGAGTTCAGGGCGTGGGTAGCGGAGCAACTCGCGATCTCCCCGTCCGACGTGCTCGGCTGGGATCTCGGATTGTTCGATGTCGCGACGGCCGCCAATCTCGGCACCGATCACGACCTGCTCGCCGCCGGCAGGCTCGACAACCAGGTGTCCTGCTGGGCCGCCACCGTCGCGCTCTGCTCGCTGGCGCTCGCCGGGCGCGCCGCCGTCGATGCCACCGCCGTCATCGCGCTGTTCGATCACGAGGAAGTTGGCTCCGAGAGCGCCGCCGGCGCCGCCGGTCCGCTGTTGGAACAGGTGCTCGAGCGGTTGGCGCTCGCCGGCGGCGGCAATCGTGAGCAGTTCCTGACCCAGTTGGCGATGAGCACGTGTGTCTCCGCGGACAACGCCCACAGCGTGCACCCCAACTACCCCGACCGCCACGAAGCCGCCCATCGCCCGCTCGTCAACCACGGGCCGGCAATCAAGCTGAACCACAACCAGCGCTATGCGACCTCGGCCGCATCGGCCACGATGCTGCAACGCGTATTCGAGGCGGCGGGAGTTCCGTGGCAGTTGTTCGTCAGCCGCAACAACGTTCCGTGCGGCACCACGATCGGCCCGCTCACCGCCACCCGGCTGGGCATCGAAACCGTCGATGTCGGAGTGCCGCAGCTAAGCATGCACTCGGCGCGCGAGCTGTGTGGCAGCAAGGACCCGCTGTGGTTGGCGAGTGGGCTAAAGACCTTTTTCACGGGTGGACACTGACTCGCCCGCGCGCGTCTGTGCCAGATCGAACAGTCGCTGCAACTCGCTGTGCAATTCGCTGGTCAACTGTCTCGCCGCCACCCTCAGTTCCTTTGATCCAACGGTGTTCGCCACCCGCATCGGCTTGCCGACTATCACATAGAGCTTGCGCGGGCGAATGAACTTGGCGCCCTTGGGCATCACCCGTTCGCTACCACCGATGCCCACCGGCACGATCGGTGCCCCTGTCTTCATCGCGATGTAAGCAGCGCCTTCGAACAGTGGCTGCACGGTCGGTCCGCTCTTGCGCTCACCCTCGGGAAAGAGCACGAGTGGCTCGCCCCCTTCGATGACGGCTATGCAACGTCTCAGTGCTTCGCGGTCGGCGGTGCCGCGACTGACGGGAAAGCCGCCGAGCGCGGTAAGGAGCTTGCCGAATTGACGGTTACTCCACCACTTGTCGGCACCCATGAAACGCATGCGCTTGGTGTAGACACCCGATGAAACGGGAGTGTCGATGATGCTGCGGTGTGTCGGCGCGAGTATGAACGGCTCGTCGACGGGAAAATTCTCGCGACCGCTGATCTGCATTCGACACCACGTACGACAGAACACGGTGACGATCGTGCGCACTGTGTGGTAGGCGATCTTGTCGGGAAGCGACTTGCCGGTGAGCGTCGTAGAAATTCGTGTCATAGAAGCGCCACCAAGCGGGCAGGCGTCAGCTTTGCAGGCTGGCGATGAGAGCTTCAATGTGAGCGAGTACCGCTTCGACATCCAATCCGGTCGTGTCGACGACCACTGACCCATCGGTAGTGGTGAGCGGGCTGTCGGCGCGGCTGCTGTCGTACCGGTCTCGCGCCGCGATCGACGCCTCGATCTCGTCGACGTTGCCACCGGCTTCGGCCACCCGCCGCTGCGCCCTCGTGCGCGGCGAAGCGGTGAGGTACAGCTTCAACTCTGCATCGGGGAAGACCACCGAGCCGATGTCGCGCCCCTCGATTACCCCGCCGCCACGCTCGACTGCCCACGCCACCTGCCGGGCTCGCATCTCCGCACGTACCCCGCTGTTGGCTGCGACAACACTGACCGCCCCGGTGATTTCTGGGCTTCTAATCTCGGCCGTAACGTCGACACCATCGACGAACACGCCGTCGTTGTCGACATCGATCGTTATCTCGCGTGCAAGCTCGGCGACGAGTTCGCGATCCTCGACGTGTATCTCACGTTGTATTGCGGCCAAGGTGACGGCTCGATACATCGCACCGGTATCAAGATATTGCAAATGCAAGCGAGCGGCCAGCGCACGCGCAACGGTGCTCTTACCCGCTCCTGCGGGGCCATCGATGGCTATCACCCTCATCACCAATTGGTCCCCTGCGGCATGCCCTCGCTATAGCCGGCGGCGCTCTGAACCCCGATCACCGCGCGCTCCGCGAGTTGGGGAATCGTGGCCGCTCCTGCGTATGTGCACGCCGAGCGGACCCCCGACACAATGTCGTCGATGATGTCTTCGACTCCTGGACGATCGACATCGAGATACATGCGCGAGGTGCTGATGCCCTCCTCGAACAACTCCTTGCGAGCGAGGTCGAAGGCCGTCTCGCTGCGATTGCGACTCTTGACCGCGCGATTGCTGGCCATGCCGAAACTCTCCTTGTACAGCCGGCCGTCGGGGGCGCGCAGCGTGTCGGCCGCGCTCTCGTAGGTGCCGGCGAGCCACGACCCGAACATCACGTTGGAAGCGCCGGCGGCGAGTGCGAGTGCGACATCGCGCGGATGGCGTACGCCACCATCGGCCCATATGACCTTGCCGTGCTTGGCAGCCTCACCGGCGCACTCGTGCACTGCGCTGAACTGCGGTCGTCCGACCCCGGTCATCATGCGGGTCGTGCACATCGCACCGGGACCGACGCCGACCTTGACGATGTCGGCCCCGGCACTGATCAGGGCACGGGTTGCCTCGGACGTAACGACGTTGCCGGCGACGATCGGCACGGCGGGCGCGATGGCGCGCACCTCTTCGATCGCGCGCAACGTACGGGTTTGGTGGCCATGCGCAGTGTCGATGACCAGCACATCGGCGCCGAAGGAGAGCAGCGCCTTGGCCTTGGTGGCCGGATCGCCGTTGATGCCGACCGCCGCAGCGACGAGCAGTCGACCATGTGCGTCGACCGCCGGTCGGTAGATGGTGCTGCGCAGTGCGCCGGTCCGGGTAGCGCAGCCGATCAGGCGACCGTCACCGTCGACCACCGGCGCCACCGAAAGCCGCTGCCCGCTCAAGCGGTCGTAAACGTCGGCGGGTGCGGTGCCGGCTTCGAGCACCACCAGTTCGCGACTCATCACGTTCTTCAGCTGCGTGAATCGATCGAAGCCGGCGGCGTCGTGTTCGGTGAAGATTCCTTCCGGGCGGCCGTCGTCGTCGACGATGATCACGGCCCCGTGAGCGCGTTTGTGAATCAACCCGAGTCCGTCGCCGACGGTGTTGGTCGCGGCGAGTGTGATCGGGGTGTCGTAGACCAGGTGGCGGGTCTTTACGTAGTCGATCATCGAGTCGAGCACGTCGAGTGCGATGTCCTGCGGTAGAACGGTGAGGCCGCCGCGGCGTGCGACCGTTTCGGCCATGCGTCGTCCCGCAACCGCTGTCATGTTGGCGACAACCACCGGGATGGTGGTGCCGAGGCCGTCGGGGGTGCTCAGGTCGACATCGAACCGGGAATGAACCTCGTTGAGGCTCGGGACCATGAACACATCGCTGTAAGTGAGGTCGTACGGTGGCTGGCTGCCGAGGAATCGCATGTAGTTCTCTCCGTGTTGGTCGGCCGGGCTCCGCGAGGCCGCTCAACGCTACCGTGACGTCGTGACGAGTTCGGTGGATCACGCGCTGCAGGTGTTGCTCAGTGGCGGATTGGTGGCGATACCGACCGAGACCGTCTACGGATTGGCGGCCGACGCAACGAACGCCGCCGCCGTGGGGCGGATCTTTGCAGCCAAGGGCCGACCGACCGACCACCCGCTGATCGTGCACGTCGGCCGTGCGGAGCAGCTCACCGAGTGGGCGAGCACCGTTCCGTCCACGGCTGCGGCGCTGGCCGACACCTGTTGGCCAGGCCCGCTGACACTGTTGGTGCCGAAGGCGAAGCATGTCCTGCCGATCGTGACCGGTGGGCGTGACACGGTCGGGGTGCGGGTGCCCGCCCATCCCCTCACCGCCGAACTGCTCGCCCGCTTCGGCGGCGGCCTGGCGGCGCCTTCGGCCAACCGTTTCGGCCGCGTCAGCCCGACGACTGCCGATCACGTTCGCGCCGACCTCGGCGGCCTCGTCGACTATGTGCTCGACGGCGGGGCCTGCCCGGTGGGGGTGGAAAGCACGATCGTCGATTGCACCCGTGACCCGCCGCAAGTCCTGAGACCGGGGGCCATCTCCGCCGACGAGATCGCGACTCTGCTGGGCTCGCCGCCGGCCGCCGCCGATGGGCCGAACCGCGCACCGGGCATGCTGGCCGCTCACTATGCGCCGCAGGCGCGTGTGCTGATTGCGGAATCTCGTACCGAGGCCGTGGAAGTGGCTGCCCGCCATCCGCGGAGCTGGGTACTCGACCACTCCGATGACCTCGCCACCTACGCCCGACTGCTCTACGCCGAGCTACATGCCGCCGACGCTCGCGGGGTGAGCGTGGTGGTCGCGGTGCTACCGGCTGCGCACGGATTGGGTCACGCAATCCGCGATCGGCTGGGCAAAGCCGCTCATTCGAAGTTCGGCGATTGACGCATCTTCTGCTTGTGACGACCGGCACCACTGGCCTAAGCTGACCGCTTCGTAACCACCGGGTCGCACCCGCGGCACCGGACTCCTAGGGGGAGAAACCCAATGCAGAAATTCCGTGTGCGCCAGGTAGGCGCACTGCTCGTAGGACTGGCCCTCGTGGCTGCGTCCTGCGGCGACGACGATAAGGAATCGACCGACACCGCGGCACCGGTAACAACCGTTGCAGCGACGACGGCCGAGACCACGCCGCCCACCGACGCTCCCGTTGCCGAAGGCAGCGAGCTCGCCGGTATGAAGGGCACCACCCCGTTGGTGGCACTCAGCCAGGACTTCAAGGATCGCTTGCTCGAGACTCCGTCCGGCAGCGCCAACGGCGGCCTCACCGACTACAACTACGCAGCCGAGTCCTACGACGCGGTCATCGTCATCGCCCTAGCCGCGGTCGCGGCCGGCACTGATGGTTCGGCACTGGCCAACGAGATCGTCGGCATCACCAAGGACGGCGAGAAGTGCACCGACTTCGCCGCTTGCGTGGCGATCATCGAAGCCGGTGGCGACCCCGACTACGACGGTTTTTCCGGCCCGATCTCGATGAACGGCAACGGCGAGCCCCTCGAGGCCAGCTATGGCATTCTCGTGTTCGGCGAGGGCAACCAGCTCGACGACTCGCAGCTCACATTCATCACCGCGTCCGCGGCTGAGTCGGCTGCCAAGCCGCTCGGTGTGACCGACGTCGAGCGTGAAGGCGACGGCGTTCTCAACATCGGTGGCCTGCTGCCGCAGACAGGTTCGCTGGCGTTCCTTGATCCTCCGGAAGAGGCTGGTGTCGAGCTGGGTATCGCCGACGTCAACGCTGCCGGCGGAGTGCTCGGTTCGGATGTCACCTACTCGCCTGGCGACTCCGGTGACACCACCACGGACATCGCAAGCCAGACTGCCGACCGTCACATCGCGGACGGAGTCGACGCCATCATCGGCGCCGCTTCCTCTTCGGTGTCGCTGACCGTGATCGACAAGATCACTGCTGCCGGCATCGTGCAGTACTCGCCGGCCAACACTTCGTTGAAGCTGGTCGACTACCCCGACCACAGCCTGTACTTCCGCAACGCGCCGCCAGACGACCTGCAGGGCAACGTCATCGCCCAGCTCGTCATCGATGACGGCAACTCGTCGGCGTACATCCTGGCCCTCGACGACGCCTACGGCACCAGCTTGCTCGGTGTTGTGGAAGCAGCCCTCACGGCTGGCGGCGTCGAAGTCCTCGGCACGAAGATCTACGACCCCGCCGCCGCCGGCTTCGATGCCGAAGTCGACGAGATCGTGGCCGCCGATCCGGACGCAATCGTCCTGATCACCTTCGACGAGGGCAGCCGCATCCTGCGCACCATGGTGGAGAAGGGCATCGGCCCGGCCAACAAGGCTGTGTACGGTTGCGACGGCAACATGGGCAACGCCCTTGGCGATGCCTTCAACGCTGGTGAGTGATAGCAAGTTTCGATAGTTAGTCAAACGGCGATGGCCCCGGGCGCAAGCCCGGGGCCATCGTTGTTTTGTTCAGCGGACTCTGCGTTTTGTTCAGCGGACTCTGCGTTTTGTTCAGCGGACTCTGTGTCTGCGCTTCGCGAATTCAGCCGCCTGTGGCCTTGGCCAACGTGCCGAGATAGAGCTCGATCACTGCCGGATCGGCTAGCAGTTCGCGCCCGGTACCGCTGTAGGCATTGCGCCCTTGGTCGAGGACGTAGCCACGGTCGACCACCTGCAGACAACGACGCGCGTTCTGCTCGACCATCAGGATCGCGATGCCCGTCCGGTTGATGGTGCGACAATTCAAGAACACCTCGTCCTGCAGCACCGGCGACAACCCGGCCGATGGTTCATCCAGCAGCAGCAGTTTCGGTTCCATCATCAGGGCGCGACTCATCGCCACCATTTGACGCTCGCCGCCAGACAACGAACCAGCACGCGTGTTCCGCCGCTCGAGCAGGCGCGGGAAGAGGCCGGTGACGTAGTCGAAGCGCTCGCGGAACAGCTTCGGGCGCAGGTAGCAACCCATTTCCAGGTTCTCCGTAACGGTGAGACTCTGGAACACGTTCCTGTTCTGCGGCACGTAGCCGACGCCACGAGCGACCAGTTCATGCGCCTTGTGTCCGGTGAGGTCGTCGCCATTCAGTCTGATGGCTCCCGAGCGCACGCTGCATTGACCGAGCACCGCCTTCAGAATCGTCGACGTGCCGGCCCCGTTGGGGCCGATGATGCCTACGAACTCGCCGGGGTTGACGACGATGTTGCAGCCATTGAGGATGTTGACCTCCGGTATGTAGCCGGCGACGAGTTCCTCGGCCACCAGTACGGCGGGTGCAGTGTCGGTCACATGTCCTCCAGCAACGACTTGCCTTGGTTGGTGCCCAGGTAGGCGTCGATCACGGCGGTGTTCGACGAGATCTGATCGGGTGTTCCCTCGGCGATTATCCGGCCCTCAGCCATCACGATCACCCAGTCGGAGAGGTCGTGCACCATGTCCATGTCGTGTTCTACGAACAGAACAGTCATGCCCTCGTCGCGCAGTCCGCGAATGTGCTTGTTGAGACTCTGCTTGAGTGCCGGGTTGACGCCGGCCATCGGCTCATCCAGCATCACCAATTGCGGGTTCGTCATCAGCGCTCGCGACATCTCCAACAACTTGCGCTGGCCGCCGGAGAGCGTGCCGGCATATTCGTCGCGCATGTGGTCGAGCGAGAAACGGGCAAGCAGCTCGTCGGCGCGGGCCTCGATGGCCGTCTCTTGTGCTCGCCAGCGAAACGGAAGCACACCGTTCCACCACTTCTCGCCGCGCTGGCCGGTGGCCCCCAGCTTCATGTTCTCGATGACCGACATCTTGGTGAGGCTCTTGGTGAGTTGAAACGTGCGCACCATGCCCATCGCAGCCGTTCGGTGAGCAGCGACCTTCTCCAACGAGGTGCCGTTGAAGCTCCAGGCACCGGTATCGGGGGCGTCGAAGCCGGTCATAAGATTGAAGAACGTGGTCTTGCCCGCACCATTGGGGCCGATGAGTGCCGTGATCGATCCCCGTTGGATTTCGACGCGATCGACATCGACGGCGACGATGCCGCCGAAGGAGCGACGCACTCCGACGGCGGTCATGATCGGGTCGGGCTTGCCGGCACCGGGGGTTGCCGGCACCCCCTCCAGCGCACCACGAGCAACCCGCGCGACCTCACTGAGATCGGCCGACCCATTGACCGTCAGCGGCTCAGCGTCCATCGAGTGCCATCTCCTTGCGGTTGCCGAACAAGCCCTGCGGTCGGAACACCATCAGCAGCACAAGCATCAGGCCGAGTAGGCCCTGCACCCACGCGCCGATCTGGCTCGAACTGGTGATCAGCGGGACTCCGAAGATTTCCACGCGCCCACCCCACGCTTGAGTCAACTCGAAGAGGAAGACGCTGATGAACTGGCTTATGCCCCAGTACAACATCGGGCCGACGATGGAACCGGTGACCTTGGCGAGGCCGCCGAGCACCAGCGCGGTGAGAACGAAGAAGGTGGTGTCGCGGCTGTAGTTGTCGGGCTGCACCGAGCCGCGCGACAACGAGAACATCATTCCGCCGAAGGTAGCGATGGCACCACCGAGAATCAGCGCCTGCAGCTTGTACGAGTAGATGTTCTTGCCGAGGCTGCGAACTGCTTCCTCGTCCTCACGAATCCCCTTGATGACGCGTCCCCACGGGCTGCGCATCAGCATGTAGATCAACGCCCCGATCACGAACACCACCAGCCAGCCGACGATGAGCGACTTGAAGCCGAGGCCGCCGTACTCGGTCTGCTTGGCCCCGAGCATCACGAGTGCGAAGATCACCACTGGCAGTATCACCCGCAGCTTCTCCCTTGGACCGCGCAGGCGATCTGCAATCATGCGGCCGACCATCACCGAGGCGACCGAGAAGATCAGCAGCAACATCACTCGGCCGAACAGGTTGGCGTTTTGATCGAACGGCCAGAGCGAATACTTCCCGGAAGGATTGAAAGGAGTTTCCTCGGTGAAGGTCTTACCGAATCCGTTGATTCCATCACTGCCGTTGAAATACTTCTTGAACGTCACCGAGCGGACTATCAGGCGCAGTAACTCGGCGAGAGCGATGGTGACGATCGCGAGGTAGTCCGAGCGCAGCCGCAACGTCGGGATGCCCATGATGAGGCCGAAGACCGTGGCGTAACCGATGGCCATCGGAATGCCCCACCAGAAGCTGATGTTCCAGTAATGCGCGGTCATGCCGATCGCATACGCGCCGCAGGCCATGAAGCCCGCCTGGCCGAAGTTCAACAGCCCGGCATAGCCGAATTGCACGTTGAGGCCGATCGCCGCGATGGCGAAGTACATCGCGTCGACGCCGAACACGGCCGTCAGCGTGGCGGTAGCGATCAGTTGCCAGTTCATATCGGAGAATGCAGCCAGCATGAAGGTTCCTCCTCAGCCCACTCGCTCGCGACGACCAAGAATGCCCTGCGGCCTCACCAGCAACACAATGATCATCACAACGTAGACCGGCGCGGCCTTGAGTTCCGACGGCACGCCGTCGTGCAACCAATCGAACGGCGCCGGCCAGTCGGCGCCTGGCATGATCGGCATTCCTAGGGTCGAGGCTTCGACGAAGAGTCCGATCAGGAAACTGCCGACCAAGGCACCGAAGGCTGATCCAAGTCCACCGAGGGTGATGCCGGCGAACATCAAGAACAGCAGGTTGGCGCCGAGGAACGGCGAAACGCCCTCGTCGAGGCCGCGGAAGATGCCCCCCGTTGCGGCCAACATGCCGCCGACGAACCAGACAATACGAATTATCTTCTGGCTGTCGATACCGGTCGACGATGCCAACTCGGAGTTGTCGCTGACGGCGCGCGTCGCCTTGCCTATACGAGTCTTCTGCAACGCCACGCCCACCAGCACGAGCAGCAGCAGTGAGATCGCGGCAGTCGTGAGATCGCGCGGTGTTACGCAGACCGGCCCGAGCTCGGTGCATGTCTGGCGGTTGAAGGCCGCGTATGCCTTCACGCGACCGCCGAAGTATGCGAGGTACACGTTCTTGAGGATGATGGCAATGCCGACGCTGACGACCATCTGCGAGATCAGGCCAATCTGCCGTCGGCGCAGCGGGGCGTAGACCGCCTCGTTGGTGACCAGTCCGAACATGCCGCCGGCGACGATCGCGAGCGGGGCGGCGACCAACAACGACCACCCACGCTCGTTGTTGAGAACGAACGCAATCAGCGCTGCAAACGTGACCAGTTCACCATGGGCAAAGTTGGTAAGGCCCGTTGTGCCGAAGATGAGTGACAACCCGACCGCGCACATCGCAAGTATCAGCCCGAAGCGAGCGCCGTCCGCCAAGCGTTGGGCAAGTTGTGACCAATAACCGATTGAGGTTCGCTCGGCGTTGCCGGTGAAGAAGTTGAGAGTGACGCTGTCGGTAACGAAGTTGTCCTCTGTGACGGCTCGTTCAGACTCACCATCGGCGAGCACGAAACCGTCGGGCAGTGTCGACTCATCGAGCGTGACGGTGTAGTCGGCCTTCGCCGGAACCACGATTGCAGCCAGACCGGTGTCGTCGGTGACTCCCTCGGCCACCACCACCCCATCGGCCCCGGTTACGACGACCTTCACCCCTGCGATCGGTTCCTTGGTGCTCTTGCCGGTGGCCTCGTCTTTCACCTGGTTCTGAACGCGCACCTTGATGGTGATGTCGGCGGCCTGCACCGGCGACGCGAGCAGACCGAACATCGTCAGTGCCATCAGCAGCAGTGCTAAGAGATGTCGTGGTCGTAAGTTCAACTGGTCCCCTGAGATCCGCCGGACCACGATGTCCGGAGTAGCGGCGTATTTGAGCGTGTCGCGATGCCTCTAGTCAATACTGTGCAGTCGATGACTGCTGTAACCCGCCGCCAGCATGCCACATTGGCGGTGCTTGTCTCCGCAGCGATCTTCGGTACGACCGGCACGATGTTGGTCAACGCACCGGCTGCGGCCGACCCCTACTCGGTCGGGGCCCTGCGGTTGCTGGTCGGTGGAGCGACCCTCGCAGTGGTGGCCGCCAGAACGCATTCCGCCGGCACGGGCGTGCCGCGCGCGGCGGCATTGATCGTTGGCGCCGTCGGGGTCGCAGTGTTCCAACTGTGCTACTTCCTCGCCGTCGATCGAACCGGCGTGGCAATCGGAACAGTCGCCACCATCGGTTCGGGCCCGATGATGGGAGGGGTCCTGGCCGCATTCGTCGAGCGTCGAGCCCCGACCCGGCAATGGCTGGTCGGCACCGCTCTCGGTGTCGCCGGCATTGCCCTCATCGGTCTCGTCGGTCAGGCCGACGTCGAGGTGGCATCCGTCAATGCCGCCGGCATCGGCCTCGCCTTCCTGGCCGGACTCGGATGGGCGGTCTTCGCAACGGTCGGCAAACGCCAGATCGACGACGGACGCGACAGCACGACGAGCATGGCGGCGATGTTCACCGGTGGAGCGATCCTGCTCGCCCCACTACTGGTGTGGCACGACCCGAGCTGGGTGACAAGCGGTGGTGGCGCGATGATCGCGCTCTACCTCGGCGTGGTCACCGTTGGCGTGGCTTACACGCTGTACGGATACGCGTTGCGGCACTTGGCGACTCCTTCGGTTCTGACTCTCACCCTGCTGGAGCCGATCACGGCTGCTGTTCTCGGCGCGGTGGTGGTTCACGAACACCTCGGCCCGGCGGGCTGGGCGGGCATTGCGCTGGTCCTCGCCGGTTTGGCTGTGGTCGCGACCATCACCCCCTGACGAGCAGCAGATCGCTACAATGAAGTCCGGGTGGAGACCCCGAGTTGAGCTCGGCTATTCCGGAGGTCCACTGATGTCAACCGTTCTGGAGCAGGCGAAGGCCGCCGTGCGCATCGCCGTGTACCTTTTCATCGCCTATTGCGCGATCAAGTTCTGGCAAGACCCGGCCGGGTCGGCCCGAACGATGATGGGTTTCGTGCAAGGGGTCGGCCGCTTCTTCGCCGCCCTCATCGACAAGCTCGGCGCTTTCGCCAAGGGCATCTCGGACTAGCAATCACTAGTCGGCGGGCCGGGTAGTGACGGCCCACAACCACGCGGTGCACGCCACCAACGCCGTCGCGCCGGCGACATGGGCGGCTACCAGCCCCACCGGGAGCCGACTTGCGTACTGCACGTAGCCGATGGCGCCCTGCGCAATCGCGATCAACAACCAGCCCGAGAGTGGCGCATTGAGCACCTCGCGATCGTGGGGCAGGCGACGCAGCTTCCACATCAACGAGAGCGCGATGAGTACCGTGACCCACACAATCGTTCCGTGAGCGCGGGTCACCCACACCAACGCGTCGCCGTTGACATCGCACTCCTCACCGAAGAATCGCCGCGCCGCTCCGGCACTGCAGGCGACACCGCTGTCGCCCTTGGCATCGCCGGCGTGCGGCCCGGTGCCGGTTACAACGGTGCCCGCGATAACCGCGAGGCCGGTCCACACTGCTAGCAGTCGCACCCGCGTCCGCACACGCGGAACGACCGAGCTCGGCCTTGCTCGCCGCCCGGTTACGGAGCCGTCGACCTCGCCGCTACGAACAAGCAACAACACGGCCGCCCACACGAGCACCATCGACAGCACAAAGTGAAGTTGCACCGTGGCCGGATGCAGATCTGTCCACACCACGACTGCGCCGACAAGTCCTTGTGCCGGGACGCCGACCAACATCACGCCCGCCAGCCACAGCAGATCTCGCCGCCGGGGACGGCGATACCACGCGGCGATTGCGGCCAGCACGACGCCGAACCCCACGAGGAACGTGAACAAGCGGTTGACTTGCTCGATGGCGGCATGCTTGGAGGAAACATCGACGAACGTGTCGTCGTTGCAATTCGGCCAATCGTCGCACCCGAGACCCGAGCCGGTGAGTCGCACCGACGCTCCCGAGACCACGATCACGGCCAACAGAACAAGTGCGACGACGCAGACCCGGCGGAACTCCTTGGTAGTGAAGCCCTGCGAGCGCACCCGTCGGAAAAGTTCCATCGCAGCAGGCTAAGCGGTCACAGGCAGTATCGTTCGCGCCAGTGAAGAAGCCCACCGTCGAAGAACGGCGCACAGAGATTCTCGAGGTCACCTGCGAAGTCGTAATCGAACGAGGCTTCGCAGCCACTCGTATTGCCGATGTTGCCAAGCGTCTCGGCGTTTCGAGCAGCCTCATCCACTATCACTTCGATTCCAAGGAACAGTTGCTCGCCGAGGCATTTGCTCACTACGCCCGCAAGGACGTCGCCGAAATGGAGGCCGAGATTCAGGCCGCTCCGACGGCGGTGGCTCAGCTCGATCGACTTGTGCACAACTACGTGCCCGAGGGCAGCGGCGACGTCGAATGGATGTTGTGGATCGATGGCTGGGGGGAAGCGCTACGCAACCCGATGATGCGCAAGATCAGCCAAGAGCTCGACGAACAGTCGGCCGCGCTCGCGGAACGCGTGATCCGCCACGGCATCACTACCGGCGAATTCGCGTGCGGCGATCCGGCGGCCGCGGCAATGCGGGTCGCCGCGGTGGTCGACGGGCTTGCCGTGCAGTTCGCTGCCCACGACGGAATGATGACGCGCGAGCAGTTCATCGAGCACGTTCGCACGCTTGCCGCATGGGAGGTCGGCCTCGAGCCGGAGGCGCTACGCGATGGCGCGGCCGGCACTCCCCCGTCGGGAGCCGCGCCGACACCCGCCACCGATACCGCGTTGCGGCAACTGGTCTCGAAGTGGTGTGATGCTCTGATCCGGGCCGACAGTGACGCGTTCATTTCGTGTTGGGCCGACGACGGCACCTGGGAATCGCCCAAACCCGTCACCGGCCGCGAGGCACTGCTGGCGCATTTCGCCAAGGTGACGGCGTCCTACAACTGGCTAGTGCAGACGGCGCCCAACGCCGTGTTCGAAGTCGATGAGTCGCTCGGTACCGGCACCGGCCGTGTCACCATCGTCGAGTCGTTCAAGTCCAAGAAGACCGGCGCCGGCTCACTGTTCGCCGTCTACCACGATCGCTATCACCGCGTCGGCGGCGCGTGGGTGTTCACCGAACGCCGCCTCGAAGTCCTGCACCGCGGCTAAGCCCCGTCTCGGAACGAGTCCCAGACGGCGAGCGCCGGTTTCGCAGAGCCGTCGGAGTCGCGAAGCCCGGTGTGAGCAAACACACCCAACGACGAGGCGTTTTCGGCTAACAGATCGGCGGAGAAGTCGTTCAGCAGCGTGTTGACCCAGAATGCGAGCCGCGACCCAACCTGGGAGTGGATGGCATTGAGGTAAGCAACCTGACCCTCGGCCGTCGAATGACCGGACCCGACCGGTTGCGTGGAGAACCCGCCCTCCGCGATGGCGAGCGGTCTGTCGGTGCGCGTCAGAAGTGGTGCGTAGTAGTCGGCAGGGATGTCGACGCCGTCGTCGAAGGCAAGGTACGGATAGGTCGAGATCACCCACAGATCCAGATTCGGTTCGAAAATTTCCACTTGTTCCCAGTTGGTGACAAGTCTTTGGCGATCACCCTCCTCGGGTTGCGGAAACATGTTGTTGAGGTCGTCCCACTGAAAGGAGACGAAGACCTGGGTGGCGGGCGACTGGGCTTTCACCAACGCGTAGATCTCGTGGTACAGACTCACGAAGTTGGGCGCGTCGTCTGGATGCGCGTCCATGTAGGTATTGATCTCGGACCCCAGACCTAGGTAACGCGGTGCGAACGATTGCACCACCCACAACGCGTAATTGCGGTAGGCGGAACGGACATCCGGGTTGGCGAAACTTGCCTCCCAACCGGTGGGCAGCCCGACGAACTCCTGTCGATTCAGTCCGTTGAGCGCGTCGATCACGAAGACATAATCGAGATTCCTGCTCCTGGCCAGCTCGACCTGGTTGATCAGATCAGTGCGGGTCTGCGACTCGCCGTCGGATCCGTTGACGAAGTCCTGCCAAGCGGTGTTCTGTTGAATGAGCGACCACGAACTCGCCGTGGTCGCTCACGTCGTCGAACAGTTGGAAAACGCTCTCGATCGTCGCTTCTGGGGGCACTGGGAAGAACCCGTACGCCGTCTTTCCGGAATCGAAGACCGACGGGTCGGAGGCAGCGGGGTCTCCTTGCTTGTCGTCGCCGCACGCAGCCGCGAGCACTGCAAGCGACATCAGTGCCAGGCAGCCGCGCCTCATTGTCGCGACCTTAACCGCCGAAAGGAAGTGCCCTCAGGGGCGGATCTCGTAGAAGGCGTTGACCGCGTGGTCGATGTCGAGTCGGCGGAAGCGGGTGAACCCGGCCGCAGTCGCCATCGAGCGCGCCTTGCTCTCTGACAAGCCGAGCGTGCCGAGGCCTTCGCCGTCGGGTTCGCTGAGCGCGGATGACATGCAAGACAGCACACTGATGCCGTACATCAGCGCCGCCATCGGGTTCTTGCGCGCATTCTCCTCGAAGCTGTCGAGCGCCTTGATGTCGACGAGCAGCCACACTCCGTCGGGCTTGATCGCGGCGCGAATCGTTTCCATCATGCGCTGGGGCTGTGTCATGTCGTGTATGCAGTCGAAGGTAGTGACCAAGTCGACGGAGTGATCCGCCGCAATCGGGCTCGTGCGCGGGTCGTGGAACGATGCGTTGCGCAGTCCGCTTTCATCCAACTTCTCCGCCGCTCTCGCAAGTGCGAACTGCGAGATGTCGTAACCAAGGAACTTCGACGCGGGAAACTCCGCAGCCATAAGCAACACCGCGCTGCCGGCGCCGCAGCCGATATCGACGACGGTCACCCCAGCGCGAAGCCGCTCGACGACGCCGGTGAGTGCCGGCAAAACCACCGGCAGCAAGTTGGCGTTGTTCCACGGCTCAAAGCTGCGCTCGATACCGACCGCGCCCTGCGGGCCGTGACTGTCGTAGTCGTGCCCGACGCCCGTGTGGAAACTTTCGCGAACGTGTTCGAGCGCGTTCATCGTCTGGGGCAACCGGTGAAACATCCCCATGCCGTAGTACGGATGGCTCGGCGTCGCCAGCACCGCTGCGGCCTCGGGCGTCAGCCCGAATCTGCGCTCGCCGTCGTTCTCGTCAAAGCTGGACGTGATCAACTTGGCCGCGGCCTGGTTCTGCGCCCACTCACGCACCCACCGCTCGGAAAGTCCGGTAGTGGCGGCAATCTCGTGGGTAGTGACGGGTCGACCGGCTTTGTTCATCGCCACATACAGGCCGAGCTGGTCACCGAGGTGGACCATGCCCGCCGTCACCGCCCCTTCCAGTTTGCTGAACAGTTGGAACGAGAAGAGCTTGAGCGCGTCGGTTTCCGTCACAGCACTCACATCATCGCTGAGATTCGTCGACGAAGTTCGGACGACGTTTCTCGAAGTTGGCTGTTACTGCCTCCACCTGATTCGGTCGCCCGACGAGGCTGCCGATTTGGCGCCGCTCCGCCGCGAACTGCTCGGCGGCACCGCTGTGGAACAAGCCGTTGAGCAACGCCTTTGCCGCTCGAATTGCGTCCGGGCTGCGATCCGCGATCTCGCGTGCCATCGCCATTGCGTCGTCGTACGGATGGTCCGAGAGTCGGGTGGCGATGCCGAGCGCGTGGGCTTCGCGCCCGTCGAAGATGCGTGCCGTCAACACCAGATCCTTGGCTACATCAGCGCGCACCAACTGCGAGAGCATGAACGTGCCGGTCATGTCGGGAACGATTCCCCAGTGCACCTCGCGAACGCTCATCTTGGTGTCGGGATGAACGATTCGAATGTCGGCACCGAGCGCAATCTGGATTCCCCCGCCGATTGCGTGGCCGTGCACGGCCGCGATCACCGGCACGGGAACTTCCTGCCACACCCACGCCACCTGCTGGCCCAAGTGGGTGATGCGCCCGTCTGTCATCGAGCCCGGGTGGCCGCGCTCGTTACCGCCGAGGCCGGCCATCGTCTCGAAGTCGAGCCCGGCGCAAAAGGAAGCACCCTCGCCCGACAGCACGACGGCGCGCACGTTCGACTCCGTGCAAAGGCGCGCCCCGGCCTCGGCGAGAGCGACGAACATCGCTCCGTCGAGCGCGTTGCGTTTGTCGGGGCGGGTCATGCGCACGTCGGCGATGCCCGCTGTGATCGTGATGGAAACACGGTCGTCGGCCATGGCAAGAGTCTGTCAGGTCGCTACGTCCGGCATCTGGAACGCCGAGGTGGTCGTCCCTTCGACCGTTCCTACTCGACGGGCTTACTCAACAAGGCGTAGTCCGCTGGGGACGATCGACGGCTCGGCGTGCGGGAGATCGACGACGAATTCGGTGCGATGGGCGGGGAAGATGTGCTCTGACAACAACACCGGATCGCCGGTGATCGTCGTCGTCAGCCGTTCGCAGCGCAACAGCGGACTACCCACGGGAACCTCCAGCAAGATCGCATCCGGCTCATTGGCCACCGCGGCTCCGATCGTTTGGGTGGCCCCGTGCAGTTGCACGCCGAGCAGTTCGTAGAACGGCTTGCGCTCGACATCGCGGCGGCTCAGGTGCTGACCGAGCGCAGCGGGGCACCACACCGTGACCACCGCGAACGGGGCACCATCGGCGAGATTGCGACGTTTCACCCGCAGGACCTGTGTGCATCCCAACTGCGCGGCGACATGTGCCGGTGCGGCCACGAACGCGAACTCGAGGATCTGGCGTTCGGGATTGATCCCCCGTTCGCGCAGCTGGCCCTCGATCGTCTCCAGCCGACCGAGGCGTTGTTGCAGCGGTGCCATGGCCACATACCAGCCGAAGCCTTGGCGCGACTCGACAAGGCCCTCCTCACGCAACGTCTCGAGCGCCCGCCGAATGGTCACGCGACTGACGCCGAACTCCGCCGACAGGTCACTCTCGCTCGGCAGCACATGCCCGGGTCCGAACGCGCTCAAGCGGTCGCGCAGGGTGTGCGCGATCTCCTGATAGCGGATCGTGCGCATCTCAGCCCACTCCCACGACAACTTGCATATTGCTCACTTGTATGATACTTGTATACATCAGTCGCCGACGCAAGTCCTTCCAAGAGAGACCGTTCACAAGAGATACGGAGCATGAGATGACTGTCACCGCCGGAACACCAATCGACCTGGTAGCGGGCGTGTACGCCACCCTCAAGGAGCGGGCGGCCGCCGGCCGCCGACGGTTCGGCCGGCCGCTGACTCTCACCGAGAAGGTCCTGCTCAACCACCTGTACGACCCGACCGAGGCGATCGAGCGCGGCGGAAGCTACAACGACTTCCACCCCGATCGCGTGGCGATGCAGGATGCCACCGCCCAGATGGCGCTGCTGCAGTTCATGACTGCCGGGCTCACGACCACGTTGGTGCCGAGCACGGTCCATTGCGATCACCTCATTTCCGCCAAGGTCGGAGCCAAGATCGACCTCGGCGTCGCCATCGACAGCAACCGTGAGGTCTACGACTTCCTGCGCTCCGTCAGCGCCAAGTACGGCATCGGGTTCTGGGGTCCGGGCAGCGGCATCATTCATCAGGTCGTGCTCGAGAACTACGCGTTCCCCGGCGGCATGATGATCGGAACCGACAGCCACACCCCCAACGCGGGCGGGCTCGGCATGGTTGCAATCGGGGTCGGCGGCGCCGATGCGGTCGACGCCATGACCGGCTTCCCCTTCAACGTTCGGTGGCCGAAGGTGATCGGCGTCGAACTGGTCGGAACGCTTGGCGGTTGGAGCAGTCCCAAGGACGTGATCCTGGAGGTCGCACGTGTGCTGACGGTGGAAGGTGGCACCGGTGCAATCGTCGAGTACTTCGGGTCGGGTGCCGATTCCATCTCGGCGACCGGTAAGGCCACGATCTGCAACATGGGTGCCGAGATCGGTGCCACATGCAGTCTCTTCCCCTACGACGACAACATGGCGACGTACCTGAAGGCAACCGGCCGCGACGCAATCGCCGCTGCTGCAGGGCGCGTCGCCGACGACCTGCGCCCCGACGACGGTGCCGACTACGACCAAGTGATCAAGGTCGACCTAAACCAACTCAAGCCGCTGATCAACGGCCCGCACTCCCCCGACCGCGCCAACCGAGTAGGTGCCGCCGTCGGCGCCGAAGCACGCGCGAACAACTGGCCGCTGGAGATCTCGGCGGCGCTGATCGGCAGTTGCACCAACAGCAGCTACGAGGACATCACACGCGCCGCCTCACTCGCGCGGCAGGCAGCTGCTCGTGGACTGAAAGTTCGCACGCCGCTGCTCGTCTCCCCCGGAAGCGAGCAGATCCGCGCGACGATCGAGCGCGACGGACTGATCGCCGATCTGGAGGCAATCGGGGCCACCGTGCTCGCCAACGCTTGCGGCCCTTGTATCGGTCAGTGGGATCGACCGGCGAACGCCATCGACAAGCCGAACACGATCGTCAATTCGTTCAATCGCAACTTTCCCAAGCGCAACGACGGCTCGGCCAACACGCTCAGCTTCGTGACATCACCCGACACGGTCGTGGCGCTCGCACTCTCGGGCCGTCTCGACTTCGACCCGACCACCGACACGCTCGCCGCCGACGACGGCTCGCAGGTGCGATTGCAGCCTCCGGTCGGTGAGGTGTTGCCGACACTCGGTTACGACCCCGGCGAGAGCACGTTCACCGCTCCACCGGCCGACGGCAGCGCCACCACTGTGAACGTGTCGCCGACCAGCGACCGGTTGCAAGTGCTCGCGCCGTTCGCGCCATGGGACGGCAACGACTATCGCGACCTGCCCATTCTGATGAAGGCCAAGGGCAAGTGCACCACCGATCACATCTCGGCTGCCGGCAAGTGGCTGAAGTATCGCGGTCACCTCGAAAACATCTCCGGCAACTTGTTTCTCGGCGCGGTAAGTGCCTTCGATCGCCCGACTGGGGAAGGCACCGACTTCCGCGACGGCAGCCCTGACACGCTGCCCAACCTGGCCAAGAAGTATGGCGAGGCCGGCATTCGCTGGGTCGCCATCGGTGACCGCAATTACGGCGAGGGCTCGTCTCGCGAGCACGCCGCCATGGAGCCTCGCTTCCGCGGCGGGGTGGTGATCATCACACGCAGCTTCGCTCGCATTCACGAGACCAACCTCAAGAAGCAGGGACTGGTTCCACTCACGTTCGCCGATCCCGACACCTACGACCTGATCGACGAAGGCGATCGCATCAACGTGCTCGACCTACCGCCCGTGCCCGGCAAGAACCTGCGCTGCCAGATCGTCAAGCGCGATGGCACCGTGATCGACTTCGAAGGGGCGCACACCTTCAGCGACGAGCAAGTCGAGTGGTTCAAATCCGGTTCCGCGCTCAACGTCGTTCGTCGTAAGGTCGCCGCTCAATGACAACACGTGTAGAACCTCCAACACAGGCCGCCGAGAAAGAGATGCTCGTCGGCTTCCTCGACTATTACCGCGCGACGTTGCTGCTGAAGGCCGAGGGGCTCAGCGACGAGCAGGCCCGTCGGCCGGCGGTACCGCCGAGCGACCTCAACCTGATGGGCCTCATTCGGCACATGGCCGAGGTCGAGCGCGGTTGGTTCCAACGCTGGATGATCGAGGAGGAAGCGGCGCCGCTGTTCTATGGCGATGATGACCGCGACGGCGATATGCACCCCGGTCCCGGCGACACGCTGGCGGCGGCGGTCGCGGCCCTGGAAAGGGAGATCGAGCGCGCACGTGAAATCACCGCGACTGCCGCGCCCGACGACATCGCCAAGCACGTCGCCACCGAGCCGGAACGGGCAGGCTTCCAGCCGAACATGCGCTGGATCCTGACCCACATGATCGAGGAGTACGCCCGCCACTGTGGGCACGCCGACCTACTGCGCGAGTGCATCGACGGAGCAACCGGCGACTGATCAACCGCCCACTGAGCACGCACGATTCGCCGCCCCCTGCCGAGGTGGCTAGCTTTCCTGGGTGCGCATCGGGCTGATGATCTTTCCCACAGACAAGGGCATCCAACCGGTCGAGTTGGGCCGCGAAGCGGAAGGCCGCGGATTCGACGCGCTCTGGTTTCCGGAGCACTCGCACATTCCCGTCAGTCGACGTACTCCCTGGGGCGGCATCGAAGGTGCGCCACCGCTGCCCGAGGAGTACTGGCGCAATCACGATCAGTTCCTCGCGCTCGCGGCAGTGGCGGCAACAACTACGTCGTTGAAGTTGGGCACAGGGATCACGCTCGTCGCCCAACGCGATCCATTGTGGTTGGCCAAGGAGGTCGCCTCGCTCGACGTCATCTCCAACGGGCGGATGCTGTTCGGAATCGGTTACGGATGGAACCACGAGGAGATGGCGAACCACGGTGTCGACATCCACCACCGACGAAAAGTTGTCCGCGAAAAGATCCTCGCCTGCAAGGAACTGTGGACGAAGGATGAAGCCGAGTTCCACGGCGACTATGTCGACTTCGAGCTGAGTTGGAGTTGGCCGAAACCCGTCCAGCAGCCACACCCGCCGATCGTCATCGGCGCGTCACCGACGCCGTTGCACTTTCGCCACATAATCGAATACGGCGATGTGTGGATGCCGATCGAGGGCCGCTACTCGATCGACGACAAGTGGTTCGAACTGCAGCAGGCAGCCAGCGCAGCAGGCCGCGACCCGACATCGCTGCAGTTGGGTGTTTTCCATGCCAAACCGGACGCGGCACACTTGGCGCACCTACGCGACCTCGGCGCCTCGTTCGTCGCTCTCGTGCTCCCCCCGATGGACCGCGACGCGGCTCTCGCCAAGATGGAGCAGTACGCGCCACTCGTCGACGAGTTCAACCGCTAGCGACGGGTCGACGTGGACAAGTTGCGGCGACGAGTCGTCAGTGTTCCTGGGTTGTTTCTGTTCGCCATCGCGCTGTTGGCAACGCTTCCCCTGTGGCTCCCAATGGCCGCGCTCGCCGATCTCGTGCGTGGTCGGCTGCGGTTGCCGACGGTGCGGTTGCTCGCCTTCGGTCTCGGTTGGGCGTGGATCGAATCAGCAGGCGTCATGACAGCCGCCTTCCTTTGGATCACTGGGCGCAGCCGCAATCACGCCGCTCACTACCGCCTGATGCGTTGGTGGGCTGCACGGCTGATGGGCACACTGCGCGTGACAACCGGAATCCGGGTCGCTCAGGTCGATGCCGACTGCATCGCCCCGGGCCCGGTCGTGCTGCTTTGCCGCCACGCCAGCCTCGCCGACTCACTGCTCAGCGCATGGGTGGCCACGAGCAAGTTGGGGATGAACCCGCGCTACGTGCTCAAGCGGGAACTGCTCGCCGACCCCTGCCTCGACATCGTCGGTGGTCGATTGCCCAACTATTTCCTCGACCGGCAAGCATCCGATTCGCTCCTCGAACTGGAGGCCGTTCGTAGTCTGTCCGCCGACATGGGTCGCGATCACGTCGCGGTCATCTTCCCCGAGGGCACACGGGCGTCAGCGCGAAAACGAGAGCGTGCGCTCATCAAGATCGGTGAACGCGATCCCGAACGCGCCAAACGGTTGAACCAGATGCGCCACTTGCTGCCGGTTCGTCCCGCCGGTTCGGCGGCATTGGTCGCGGGTTGCCCGCAGGCCGACGTCGTGATCGGCTGGCATGTCGGCTTCGAAGGCCTCGATACCTTCGGTGGCATCCTACGGCATCTCTCCCGTTCTCCGCGGCCGATACGGTTCTGCAGTCGCCGCATCGCACGCGCCGATGTTCCCGCGGGCGAGGCCTTTACCCGCTGGCTCGACGACGTGTGGTTGCAAGCCGATCAGGCAGTGGACGAACTACTGAAGATCGATGACCGATGAACGGCACAATGAATGGCGCGGCACTGACGACCGCCACGGTGGCGATCGCGACGCTGATGATCGTCACCTGGCTGATCAGTTTGGCTCTCAAGAACGCATCGATCATCGACATCGCGTGGGGACTCGGCTTTGTTCTGGTGGCATGGGCGGTGCGACTGCGCGTCGACGGAGTCGCCTCTCGACAGGACCTGCTCGTTGCGATGACGACAGTGTGGGGTCTGCGATTGTCCGGCTATCTCCTGTGGCGCAACCACGGACACGGCGAAGACTTCCGCTACCGCGCCATGCGCAAACGCTGGGGCTCTCGTTTCCCACTGATCAGCCTCGCAACCGTCTTCGCGTTTCAGGGTGTGCTGATGTTCATTGTGTCGCTGTCCGTTCAACTTGGTCAGGCGGGCAGCGGTCCCCCGCTTGGCGCGCTTGCATGGATCGGAACCGCCACCTGGGTGGTAGGGCTGCTGTTCGAGGTCGTCGGCGACACGCAGTTGGCCCGCTTCAAACGCGACCCAGCGCCAGCCGACTCCGTCTTGGACAGGGGCCTCTGGCGCTACACACGACACCCGAACTACTTCGGTGATGCGTGCGTATGGTGGGGTATCGCACTCGTCGCCGCCGAGACAGGCGACGGCCGGTGGGGACTGATCGGTGCGTTGGTGATGACCGTGTTGCTGCGGCGCGTCAGTGGAGTGACCCTGCTGGAGAAGTCACTGGTGAAGCGGCGAGCGGGTTACAGCGAGTACGTCGCTCGCACGAGTGCGTTCGTACCGCGACTCCCGCAGCGCGGCTAGCGGCAAAATCAATCCTCGCCCGGTCGCCGCGTCGCTTCCTTGTATTGGTCGCCCTTGTAACCCGCCGGCAACGCCGCCGCTATCTCGGCCTCGGTTGGCCGGCGAGCGACACGGCTTTCCTCGGGCAGCAGGTTCATGATCGCCCGCATGATCTCGACGGTGTCGGCTGCAACATCTTCGTAAGCAAGTGGCACCGCATCGCCAACCGTGACAGTGACGGTGGGCGGCGTGACCACGTTGAGAACATTCGGCAACCGCGCCGAACGCGGCCACACCTTCTCGGTGCCCCAAAGACCAATCGGGATCACCGGCGCCCCGGTGAGCGCAGCCAGACGGGCAGCACCCCAGCGGCCCTTCAGTATCGGCTCGTAGAACGCCTCACCGCGCGGAATCGTGCCCTGCGGCATCATCGCCACCAGGTCGCCCTTGGCGAGAGCATCGGCGGCGGCCTGCAAGGGCTCGTCGCTGCCCGTGCCACGATCGACACGAATGCCACCCATCAGCGCCGCCAACTGACCGATCACCGGTGCGTCGAAAACTTCCTTTTTGCCAAGGAAACGAACCGTTCGCTCTGTGCGCGCGATGGCGACACCGATCGCAGCCGGATCGAAGTAGCTGCGATGGTTGCCGACGATGATCGCCGGACCGTGCGAAGGAATGCGCTCCGTGCCTTCGATGTGGAACTTGGCGAACGGGAAGAACACCGGGTGAACGAACGTGAGCGCGAGCCGTTGCAGATCCATGTTGGCCCCCGCGCCAGAACTGGCGGCAACTGGCGTGGTATCCCCGTCGACCGCGTCGGAAGTAGTCGGAGCTGAGAGGTTGATCGTCGGCCAGCGGCGGGCGGCCGCCATCAGCACCATCCTTGGGTCAGGGTTGACCACGAACGGGTTGCCCACTGCCGCCAGCAGCGGCGTGTCGTAGAAGCTGTCGCTGTATGCGAACGATTCCGCCATATCGATGTTGTGCAGCGTCGCCCACTCGCGCACCGCGGCGAGCTTGCCGGCACTCCACACGAAGGGGCCGTCGAGTGTGCCGTCGTAGGTTCCGTCGTCGTTGACGCCGTAGCGCGTGGCGACGACATCGTCGAGACCCAGCCGGTCGGCAAACGGCTTCACCAAGTCGTACGGGGTGGTGGTCGCGAGCACGACCGGCCTTCCCGCGGCGCGATGCTCGGCGAACAGCGGGGCGGCGAGTGGTTGCACCATCGCGGCCAGCGACTCGGCCGCGCTTTCGGCAGCTTGCTGCACGAGCTTGCGCGGCCGGCCCTTGGCGAGATTGGCACCTTGGCGTGCAATCGCCATCGACGGCAACGTCTCGCCGATGGTGTTGAACAACTTGTAGAGCATGGCCTCCCCGGGCAGCGAGCGGTTCACCAATCCCGCTTCGCGCATCACGCGCGAGAACACCTCGCCACTGGCGCCGGCTAGCAACGTGCGGTCGAGGTCGAAGAACGCGGCACCGCCGGTGGTCGTCATGGCCGACACGCTATTGGTCGGGCCCGGTGAATGGGAAAGGCCCCGCTTGGGGAAGCGGGGCCTCTCAACCGGGAACCCTGCGGTTGGGGGAACCACATTTGGTGGGTTCTGGTCGAGCGAGTCGTTGGGGGACGACTCACTTCGATCATGTGAAATTATGCACGAGTTCCACCTATCTTTCAAGCAGTATCCGACGATGGTCGGTATCGTTTTTAATGATGGACCTCCGGCAGCTGACCACGCTGGTAGCCGTTGCCGATCACGGGTCGTTCTCGGCGGCGGCACGGGCGCTGTTCACCGTGCAGTCGAACGTCAGCGGCCACATCGCGCGGCTGGAGAAGGAGTTGGGCGTAACCCTCGTCGACCGCCAGCGGGGCGGCCTCACCGACGACGGCCTGGCAGTGGTGGAACGCGCACGCAGAGTGCTCTATGAGATCGATGACATCAGCGCCGATATGGCTTCGCGCGGCCACGAAGTTCGCGGCGACACCCGTTTCGGGGTGATCGGCACGACGGCGCGCTGGCTACTGCCGGGCTTGCTCACCGAGCTCGGTCGTCAGCATGCGGGAGTGCACGTGACCGTGAACGAGGGCAACACCACCGGGTTGCTCCCCCGCCTGGTGGCGCAGCAACTCGACGCCGTGATCGTGCAGCTGCCAGTCGACGAGCCCGATGTGACGGTCGAGCCGCTGTTCGCCGAAGATCTGGTGCTGCTGGTTCCGGCTCACCACCATCTCGCCGGTTGCGCCTCGATCACCCTCGGGGAACTGGCCGCCGAACCGCTGATGTTGCCGCCCCGCGGTGCCGCCCTACGACGGGCAATCGATCGCGCGGCCGCCAACATCGGCGTCGACCTGAACGCGCAGGTCGAGATCGACGGAGTGCGATTGCTCGCCTCGTTGGCGTTCGACGGCTACGGCGCCGCGATCGTGCCCGCCACCTCGATTCCGCGCTGGTTGACGGGCGACTTCAAGCGCATCGCCGTGCCCGATCTCCCGCGCCGCGTCGTCGGCTGGGTGCAACGGCGCAGGCCGACACCGGGCCCACCGACTCGAGCGTTGCTGGCGGTGCTGCGCGAGGTTGTCGCCGCGCACGGAAGCCAGCAACCCGGCGTCTACGTAGGAGCAGATGCCTTCCCCCTCGGTCGCCAAGGCACCAGCCAACCCTGACTTCCCATTACGTATCACCTGTGATACACTGCCACCATGAGTACCGCCTCGATACGCGACCTGCGCAATCACGGGGGTGAGGTGGTCGACCGCGTCCGGCGCGGCGAGCACGTGATTATCACCAGTTCCGGAAAACCGGTCGCCGAACTGCGACCGCTTTCGCCGGCGCCGCTTGCAATCGACGTGTTGATCGACCGCCGACGACGGTTGCCGATCATGGATCCCGTCTCGTTGCGCAAGGACATCGACGCCATTCTCGATCAACGGATGTGGTGATGTCAGCCGGATTGCTCGATACCAACACCTTGATCCTGCTTGGCCGTCTCGAAACGGCGAACCTCCCGACGGAACCACACATCAGCACGATCACGCTCGCAGAGCTATCCGTTGGCCCGCTCGTCGCCTCGTCCGAGAGTGAACGAGCGCGGCGCCAGGCCCACCTGCAACAGGCGGAAGCCGACTTCACACCGCTTCCATTCGACGCCGCCGCCGCCAGAGCGTTCGGGCAGGTCGCCGCCTCGCTTCGTGATGCCGGGCGAAAAGCGACTGCCCGCGGATTCGACGCGATGATCGCGGCAATCGCGATTGCGAACGAGCTTCCATTGCACACATGCAACCCGGCCGACTTCGAGAACATCGAGGGACTTGCCGTCGTTGCGGTTCCACACCCCGATCAATGAGGACGACACCCACCCAATGGTGCAGCGGTAGGGTCTGACACGTGCCGCCTGTCGCTCTGCGCAACCAGGTTCCCGGGTCCGTTCGCTGCGACGTTCGAGTTCTCGGCGACCGCCAGGTCGTGTGGGTGGAGGTCGATTCCTCATCACGCCAGGGCGCCCTCTCCAGCGATTCCTCCTCGATGCTCGAGCACGCAGCAGCGACCGCCCTCAAGCAACGGCTTCCGTTGATCGGGGTGCTGCGCTCGAGCGGCGCCGACATCGTCGAGGGATTCGCCGCGTTGCACGGCTGGGGACGTGCAGCGCGTGCACTGACGGCATGCTCCGGAATCGTGCCGACGATTCTCATCGTCGACGGACCCGCCGTCTCCGGACCGGCATTGCTGCTCGGCATCGCCGACCACGTGCTGATGACAGAGTTGGCCTACGCCTTCGTCAGCGGGCCGACGATGGTCGCCGAGTTCACCGGTGTCGTCATCGACAACGAAGAACTCGGTGGGGCAGCGAGCCATAGCCGCTACAGCGGAGCCGCCTCGCTGATCACCTCCGACATGGAAGCCGCGCTCGCTGCCGCCGAGTTGTTGCTCGCCTATCTCCCTCAGCACAACGACCAAGAACCGCCGCTGTGGCCCACCGACGACGACATCGAACGACTCACGCCCGAAGCCGGCGAGCTGATGCCCGCCTCCCCACAGGGCAGCTACGACGTACGTGCGGTCATCCGTTCCTTGGCCGACGACGGCAACCTGCTGGAGCTGCGACCGCGTTGGGCGGGCAACGTCGTCACGGCCTACATCACGATCGGGGGCATGCCGGTGGGTGTCGTTGCCAACCAGCCGCTGGCACTTGCGGGCACGCTCGACATTCCGGCCTCGCAGAAGGCAGCCCGGTTCGTGGCCACCTGCGACGCCTTCAACCTGCCGATCATCACGCTCGTCGACACCCCCGGGTTCTACCCCGGCAAGGACCTCGAGTGGCGAGGGATGATTCGCCATGGCGCGCAGTTGGTCTTCGCCTACGGTCGTTCCAGCGTTCCCCGCATCTGCGTGATTCTGCGCAAGAGTTACGGCGGCGCGCACATCGTGATGGACTCCAAGAACATGGGCAACGACCTCTGCCTGGCGTGGCCGTGCGCCGAATTGGCCGTGATGGGCGCCGGTCAGGCGGCTGCGATCCTGCAGCGGCGAGCGACCGTCGAGGAACGTGCCGCCTTCGAGGCCGACTATTCCAAACGCCTGCTCAATCCCTACGTCGCCGCCGAGCGGGGCCTGATCGACGCAGTGATCGAACCAGCCGACACCCGGCGGATCATCGGCCACGCGTTGCAGATGCTCGTCGACAAGCGAGAACGTCTACAGCCCCGACCTCACGACAACACGCCGTTGTAGTTACCGCGCCGCTCTAGTTACAGGGTGAAATGGGGGCGGCACAGTAGGCTCAGCTGCGCGAGACAAATAGAGCCGACGAGGTAGCCATGGCCGAGACAATCACGATCACCGACGACCGCACGGGCAAGACGGTGACAGTACCGATCACCGACGGGATCTTCCCGGCCACGGCCGTGCGTGAACTTGATCCCAATCTGTTCATCTACGACCCAGCCTTCATGCAGACAGCGTCGTGCAAGAGTGCGATCACCTACCTCGATGGCGAAGCCGGCGTCTTGCGTTACCGCGGCTACCCGATCGAGCAGCTTGCCGCCAAGAGCACCTACCTCGAGGTCGCCTACCTTCTTCTCAATGGCGAGTTGCCCAACCCGCAGCAGTTGAGCACGTGGACCGACGAGGTCGTTCACCACACGTTCATTCACGAGAACATGCGCAAACGATTTGTCGATGGTTTCCACTACGACGCGCACCCGATGGGAATGCTCGTGAGTTCGATGGCCGCGTTGGGAACCTTCTACAACGACGCCAAAGACATCGACGACAAGGGCAGCCGCGACAAACAGATCATGCGCCTGATCGCCAAGATGCCGACGCTGGCCGCGATGTGCTATCGCTTCTCGCTCGGGTTGCCGTTCGTGTATCCCGACAACAACCTCTCCTTCCCCGCCAACTTCTTGAACATGATGTGGAAGGTCGGTGACTACGAGATCGATCCGCGGCTCGAACGGGCGATGGATGTGTTGTTCATCCTCCATGCCGACCACGAGCAGAACTGTGGCACCACCGCTATGCGTGTCGTCGGATCGAGCCACGCCGACCCGTATTCGGCGGCAGCGGCGGCAGCGGCGGCGCTTTACGGCCCGGCCCACGGTGGCGCCAACGAGAGCGCGGTGCGCATGCTCACCGAGATCGGCTCGATGGACAACGTGCCCGCGTTCCTCGAAGAGGTGAGAAGCGGCAGGGGCACCCGTTTGATGGGTTTCGGTCACCGCGTCTACAAGAACTTCGACCCGCGCGCCACGCTCATCAAACAGACCGCATACGACGTGTTCGAGGTCACCGGCAAGAACCCACTGCTCGACATTGCCCTCAAGCTGGAGGAGACCGCGTTGGCCGACCCCTACTTCATCGACCACAAGCTGTATCCGAATGTCGACTTCTACTCCGGCCTCATCTACCAGGCACTGGGCTTTCCGGTGGCAATGTTCACGGTGCTGTTCGCCATCCCCCGCACCGTTGGTTGGCTGGCGCACTGGCAGGAATTGCTCGCCGACAAAGACCAGCGCATCAGCAGGCCGCGCCAGATGTACGTGGGGCCTGACGCCCGCGACTACGTGCCGATGACGGCTCGCTGACCCGTCGCGGGCATCAGGCCCCGGGGAACTCAGGCGCCGGGCAGCAGCACGGAGTCGATTACGTGGATCACGCCGTTACTGGCGAGGATGTCGTAGCGCAAAACCTCGGCACCGCCGACCGTCACGAGGTCGCCTTCGACGACCACCTCGAGCTGATCACCGTTGACCGCCGTGAACGACTGGCCGGCCATCTGCATCACCATCTCCGACGGTTCGCTCATCTCCACAACGTGAAAGTTGAGCAACTCGGTCAGCGCAGCCGGATCGGCGAACAACGCTGCCTGATCCATGCCGGCCTCCGCCAGATAGGCGCTGAAGGCCTCGTCGGTGGGAATGAAGACCGTGAATGGGCCTTCACCGTGAAGTCCATCCATGATGCCCGCCGCTTCCAGCGCAGCGAGGAACGTGCCGAGATCGCCCTGCGCCGCGGCCACGGCGAGAATGTCACCCGCGGCAGCGGGCGTGGTGGCGGGTGCCACCGTCTCGACCGGGGCCTGGGTGGTGGCTGTCGTGTCGTCGTCGCCACATGCGGCTCCGACGATGGCGGCGAGGACGAAGGCGGGTATGACGACGAAGCGTCGGGGGTGGTTCACAGGAATCTCCTTTTCGGGTGCGGCTTGATCCGCACGACCGAGACTGTGCCGATCGTTACTGTCACCCGAATGTCGGCCTGAGAAACATCCGCGAAACTCGCGGCGAGAGTGCTCACCCGGTCGGGTTGGCATCCGTATCGTGTGAACGGTGGTTGCGCTCAAGATCCTTGTCGTCGACGACGAGCCGACGGTACGCGAGGTCGTCGCGCAGTACCTCACGCGTGACGGCTTCGAAGTGCACGAACTCGATCGCGGCGACATGGTGGAGCGGGCGGTGGAAGAATTTCGACCCGACCTGATCGTTCTCGACATCATGCTGCCGGGAGCCAACGGCCTCGACTTGCTACGCCGGGTCGGCAGCGATCGCGTTCCGGTCATCTTGTTGACTGCACGCGTCGACGAATCGGATCGAGTGCTCGGCCTCGAGCTGGGCGCGGACGATTACGTCACCAAGCCATTCTCTCCCCGCGAGTTGGTCGCGCGCGTTCGCACCGTTTTGCGGCGCAGCCAGCCGGTGCCGGCAGGCGCCGCGGCGAGGACCGAACCGTTACGTTTCAACGGCCTCCGCATCGACACTTGTGCCCGCGAGGTGTTCGTCGACGACCGACTTGTAACGCTCACCGCCAAGGAGTTCGATCTGCTCGCATTCCTTGCCCGGGCACCGCGGCAGGTCTTCTCACGGGCACAGTTGCTGCAGCAGGTGTGGGATTCATCGGCCGACTTCCAGGACCCGGCCACCGTCACGGTGCATGTACGCAGATTGCGTCACAAGATCGAAGCCAACCCCGAGCAGCCCAGGTGGATCACCACCGTCTGGGGCGTCGGTTACCGGTTCGAATCATGAGTTGGCGAATGGTCGCCTGGCTCGGTGCGCTGGTGATCGGTGCAGCCCTGATGGCCGAGGTCCTGCTGGCACCACCGACCGCCGACGAGAGATGGCATCTGCTTGCCATCCTCGCCGGACCGGCGGTCGTGGCCGCGGCGTTGGTGCCGATGCTGCGGCGCTGGGTATCCAGCCGCGCCAGCGTTGCTGGTGCGGCGTTGGTGGTCGGGTTGTGCTCGCTGGCACTCGGTGCCGTCACCACCTCGGCCGCGTCCAACGCGATGTTCCTCTCCACTCATGACTACCGACTGTTCCTGGTCGTGCTGGTTTTGTCGTGCGGCATCGCGCTCGCCGTCGGGTCGCAACTGACCCGTCCGCTGGCGCGCGACATCGCGGCACTCGGTGAAGTCGCACAACGAGTGGCCGGTGGCGACCTGACGGCCCGCAGTGGGATTACGCGCAACGATGAGGTGGGCCGCACCGCCAAGGCCGTCGACCGCATGGTCGGCTCGCTGCAAGCCGCCGCGCAAGAACGTGAGCGACTGACGGCCGCCCGCCAGTTGTTGTTCACCGGCATCGGGCACGACCTGCGAACTCCGCTGGCGGCGATGCGCGCCGCCGTCGAAAGTCTGCAAGACGGGCTTGCCCCCGACCCCGGGCGATACCTGGGGCTGGTCGCCAACGAACTCACCAATGTGCAGACATTGCTCGATCAGTTGGTCGAGTTCGCGCGTATCGAGTCGGGGCAGCCGGTCATCAGTGAGACGGTCTCGGTGGCCGAGATCGCTCACGAGGCAGTCGAGGCTCTCACGCCGCTGGCGGCTCGCCAGAAGGTGACCATGCGCATCACCGCCGACGGCATCTGCCTTGCGATTGCCAACACGCTCGATGTCAGTCGCGCGATTCGCAATCTGATCGAGAACGCAATCCGGCACTCCCCCGCCGATGGAGTCGTCACTGTAGGTGTGACAACCACGGGTGATTGCGTGCAGGTGAACGTGCGCGACGCGGGCACCGGTTTCCCCGCCGACTTTCGGGCGCACGCGTTCGATCCATTCACGCGGGCCGATCCTGCCCGTGCCCTGCACAGCGGCCATTCCGGCCTCGGTCTCGCCATCGCCCGTGCGCTCGTGCAACAGCACGGCGGTGATGCCTGGCTGGGCGATGGCCCGGGCGGCGATGTGCTGCTGTCATTTCCAACACCACCGGTCTCAACGAAGGAGCCCCACCGATGAACACCATCCCATTGACGAACGCCGTTCCACCGACCGAACCCCCGGTGAGACCCATCGCCCGCCGCTACGGCGCGCTCGGCGGCTTCGCAGCTGGTGCGCTAGCGGTGGCGTTGGGGATGTTCTTCGCCGCCATCACCGATGTTGTGTCGCCGATCGACGCGGTCGGCAGCGAGGTCATCGATCGCGCTCCGCGGTGGGTGAAGGAGTTCGCCATTCGGAACTTCGGCACCGACGACAAGCTGGCCTTGCGCATCGGCATCATCACCATCCTCGGTATCGCCTCGTTGGCACTCGGTGTCGCCGCGATCCGGCGGTGGTGGATCGGGACCACAGGAATCGGTCTGTTCGGCGTCGTCGGCGCAGCAGCGGCCGTTCACCGTCCCGGCGAGTCGGGTGGTGCGGCCGTACCCAGCCTGCTCGGTGCCGCGATTGGGGCGGTCGTGTTGCACCGCTTGCTTCGCCCGGTGCCGGTGCAGATGCCGGGGGCTTCGCAAGCACCTCTCGGCTGGGATCGTCGGCGGTTCCTCATCACTGGCGGCGCGACGGTCGCGACGGCCGCGTTCGCGGGTGGGATTGCGCTGCAGCGCGAGAACCAACGCGTGAGCGACCTGCGGGAAGCGGCCGACGTGCCGCTGCCATCGACCCCGCTGAGTTCAGCGGAGATTCCGCCAGACGCCGAGGTCTTCGACGAAACACCTTTCGTCACGCCCAACGGCGAGTTCTACCGCATCGACACCGCGTTGTCGTTTCCACGTATCGACGTCGCCACTTGGAGCTTCGATATCGGTGGCATGGTCGACAATCCGCTGACGATCACCTACGACGATCTGCTCGCGATGGATCAGGTCGAGCGCGTGATCACCCTGTGCTGTGTCTCCAACGAGGTAGGTGGCGACCTGATCGGCAACGCCGTTTGGCGCGGTGTGTTGCTGCGCGACCTGCTCGAGCAGGCCGGCGTGCAACCAAGCGCCGAGCAGGTATTCAGCACCAGCCTCGACGGCTGGACCTGCGGGTTCCCCGTTGCCGCTGCGTTCGATGGGCGCGATGTGATGGTTGCGGTCGGGATGAACGGCGACACCTTGCCGCTCGAGCACGGCTTTCCCGCTCGCTTGGTCGTGCCCGGGTTGTACGGCTACGTGAGCGCGACCAAATGGTTGGCCAAGATCAAGTTGACCACGTGGGACGAGCAGGGCTACTGGGTGCCCCGCGGTTGGTCGCAGCAGGCACCGATCAAGACCCAGTCGCGCATCGATGTTGTTCGCGCGGTCTCGGGAACCTCCGGTGCCGCCGGGCTTTACGTCATCGCCGGTGTGGCGTGGGCGCAGCATCGCGGTGTCGACAAGGTTGAGGTCAGCATCGATGACGGCCCTTGGGAAGAGGCCAAGCTCGGCGCCGACGTCAGCGACGACGCGTGGCGGCAGTGGCTATTGGAGTGGGATGCTGAGGCGGGAAACCACCGCATAGCGGTGCGCGCAACCGACAAGACCGGTGAAACACAGACCGGGGACCAAGCCCCGCCGGCCCCCAACGGTGCCACCGGCTATCACACGATTCGAGTCGGTATCGACGCCTGAGGGGAGATTCAGCCGACGACGATCAGGATCTTGCCGGCGTTGGCGTTGCTCTCCATCATGCGGTGGGCTTCGGTGATCTCGTCCAGTCGATAACGACGATCGATCACCGGGCGCAGCGTGCCGTTGTCGAACAACGGCAGCATCTCGGCGGCGAAACGACGGGTGACGGTGACCTTTTCCTCGATTGGGCGGGCGCGCAACGTGGTGCCCACCCACTTCGCGCGCTTGCCCATCAGTAGCCCGACGTTCACCTGCACGTTGCCGCCGGCCAGAAGCCCCACCTGCACGATCGTGCCGCGTGGCGCAACCGCCTGCAGGTTGCGATCGATCTCCTCACCGCCGACCACATCGAGCACCGTATCGAAGCCGCCCGGCACGGCGCGGCCGGCATCGGCCAACCAATCGTGCGGCGAGCGTTCCAGCACGACATCGGCACCGAGCGAACGGCATAACTCGGCTTTGCCCGCCGAACAGGTGACAGCGATGCGAGCGCCGATTGCCCTCGCGATCTGGATGGCGGCGGTGCCGACGCCCGAAGCCCCCGCGTGCACCAGTGCCCAGCGACCGCTGCTGAGTCCACCTTGCAACACGAGCGCATCCCAGGCGGTGAGGAACACCTCCGGGATGGCGGCCGCGTCGACCAAGTCGATGCCGGTTGGTATTGCCAGCAGTTGGCGTTCATGAGTCGCGATCTTCTCGGCGTAGGCGCCACCGGCTTCGATGCCCATCACTCGATCGCCCGGTTGCCACATCGTTACCCGTCGCCCGATCGCCGCCACCGTGCCCGCAAATTCGAGGCCTGGGATCTCCGGCTGCACTTTGCGCGGATCGGGGTAATGCCCCATGCGCTGCAACAGATCGGCGCGGTTGAGAGCGGTGGCAGCAACGTCGACGAGCACTTCGTCGGGCCCGGCGACGGGGTCGGCCACCTCCTCGACGGTGAGGACTTCCGGGCCTCCGTAAGAGTGAAGGACAACTGCGCGCATGGCCCATTCTCACACGCCAAGTGCGCAACGGCACCGGTTAGAGCACTCGCACCAAACCTTCGACCGGGTCGACCTCTACCTGCGCGCCGTCAGGGATATCGACGAGTGCCCTTCGAGCGCCGATCACCGCCGGAATACCCAACTCGCGCGCGATGACCGCCGCGTGGCTCATCGGCCCACCGGCGGCGGTGACTACCGCGCCCGCCAATGAGAGCACCAGGTTGTAGGCGGGCGTCGTGCACGCGACCACCAGCACCTCCCCCGGCTGCAATCGGTCGAGCGCTTCCTCGGGCGAACCTGCAACGCGCGCGGTGCCGCGGTAGGTAGTGCTTCCGACGCCTACGCCGTGCAACCCGCTCGCTGTCGCGTCGCCGTCCATACCGAGATGGCGTACGACAGTCTGCACGATCGCCACCAGTGAAGCGAGCGTTGTCGGCAAGGCTTCCAGGGGCGGCGCCAACTCTGCCGGGCCGAGCAGCCACGGCGCCTCGAGTCGACGTTGCGCGCTGCGAAGCTCGCGCCGACGCAACAGTTCGTCGTGCGCGGGGAGCTCGGCGAGGCTTCCCAGCAACTCGTCATCGCGCAGCTCGAGAGCGAGTTCGCGATCTTCCGGCGTGAGGCGTTCGCCCACGGCCAACAGCGCCCGCCGCAACAGCCCCAACGGCCACTCGGCAGTCACCGGGCCATTGTCGTCGCGCAAATCCATTGCTTCACGCGCAGAGGCAAGCAGCGAGTCGAACTCGGCTCGGTGTTCGACAGGTACACGCTCGCGGATGAGAGCGGTCTTGGCGAGCACCTCCTCGCGTTGATCACGATCGCGCGCATCCATGATCGTTGCCAGCACCATTTCGGGTCGCTCTCCGAGCGCAACTCCGTCGATGTCGTAGCGCGAGAACAACACCCACTGCTTCTCCTGCAGATAGCGGTCGAGCGCCGCGGCCACCTCTGCAGACACTGCGCGCAGTTCGGCCAGCGTCGCCGGTTCCGCGCCGGCAGCGGCAACGGCCTCGCGGATGGCCAGTGCTTCCCTACCGGGCCCACTGGTCGATGGCGAGGAGCCCTGCAAGAGCGGCAACACCTCCAGCGCATCGAGATGCCAAGCCTCGCATTCGTGGAGCAAGCGACCGAGCGGCCCGAGGTCGTAACCATGCAGCCAGAAATGATGATCCCACCCCTTGAGGCAGTTGGCCCAGCAAGCCCGAACGTGTTCCATCAGAACTTCTCCGTCGAGATCGGCGAGAACCGGCGCTTGCAGCGCCAAGTTGCCATCGGCGATCGCAGCCTTGCCACCGTTGTTCCAATCGTGAATTACGTCCGTCCATGGTGACGTCTTCAACGTGCGGCCCGCCGAACGGGCCCGACGGCGCATCTCTGGGTGCACACGCGTCGCGATGCGCAGTAGCCACGTCGGCGGCAGCTTCGTGGCGGGCTTGTCGGGTGCGATGAGCGGACGCATGCGCGTGTACATGTGCCCATTGACGAACGCCACCGACAACGTCTCCACCGGCGCACCCAGATCGGCGAACACTCGTGCCATCGCCGCCGGTTCCGTGGCCAACATCAACGATTGCACCAGCGCGGTGCAGCCTGGCGGCAGATGCGAACGATCGAGCGCCCACTGACCTGGGCCGGGCGCGGTCCACGTAACCGTCATCGAGTTTTCGGTGGTGTGGGTCACGATCAAAGATCGTAGACGTAGGCGATGCCCTTGATTCCGTCCCAGTCCTCGTCGCTCGCCGGTTGCCGACGGAAGCCGAGGCCGGCGTAAAGACGTTGTGCCTCGGGCATCGATTCCAGGGTGTGGATCAGCAGTCGCTGCTTTCCGTCGTCGCGCGCGCGGGCGATGCACCACTTGACCATCGCACCACCGATGCCTCGCCCCTGCGCCGACGGGTCGACGCCGAAGAAGCGGAAGCTGGCGGCGAAGGGGTCTCGAAAGTCGGCGTGCGGACTGTGCTGATCGGCGACGTAGGTGAGACAACCGACAATACGGTCTTCGAGCAACGCGACGACGATGTCGGAATCCGCGACACGCTCGGCCACCGCCCCGAGGAGCGCGTCGTACTCCTCATCATGTGGGAATCCAGGTAGCCGAAAGTACGCGCGCTGAATCACTGATCCCGCTGCCTGCAGGTCGTCGGCGGCGTGCACAAGGCGCACCTCGACGATCCGGTCTGGGCTGGCCTGGTCTGGGCTGGTCATGCCGGGTCGGGCTGCGGCCACGACGCACGTAGCTTCGAAGCCGATCGCGAGAGCGGTTCCGGGAGCGTGCGCGCTTCGGCAACCGCCGTCATGAAGTTGGCATCGCCGCTCCATCGGGCAACGACGTGTACGTGCAGATGATCGCTCACGCTGCCGCCCGCCGCCCGACCGAGGTTGATGCCCACGTTCACTCCACCTGGCGAGTAGGCCGCCTTCACCGCCTTCACCGCTTCGGTGACCAATGCCCACAACTCGCGATGCTCGTCGGGTGTCAGATCCTCGAGGTCGGCAACCTCGCGGTATGGCAGAACCAACAGATGCCCTGGCGTATAGGGAAACGCGTTGAGCAGCGCGAACGTATGGGCCCCGCGGTGCACGATGTAGGTCTCGTCGTCTGGCAATCCCGAGTGCAGGATGCGCGTGAACAGACTGCCCGCGACATCTACCGGTTCGTAACCGGCCTCGGCCACATACTCGGCGCGCCAGCCATTCCAGATTCGATCCAGCGAAGACACACATCGAAATTATCTGGCATCGCACCCGCTTGCGCGTTACTTTGGGACCTTCAGTGAAGAGTTCGTATTCGGTGCACGGTCGTGAAGCGGCTGCGCGTGAGACAAGGAGGCTGCCAGTGCTTGCCATCGCCTCCCCGCTCCGCGCCACCTCTCGCTCCTAGCGCACCGGCTTTCGGGTCGATGCCGACCCGTCCCGATACCGAACCTGGAGTCCTCACTTGTCAACACGTTCCCGACGTCGCCTCGGCGACGACGATTATTCCGCACCGCAACACGGCGGCAAACGTCCGCCGGCCGATCAGCCCGACACCGACGAAGTAACATTCAGCGACTACGCCGCCGCCGTACGCGGCCCTGCCCCGATCCCGGATTGGGTCGTCACCTCCGCCGGCGCGATCGACGTCGACCTCGGAGTCATGAAGTCGGGCAAGGAAGCCGACGTCTCACTGCTTGCGCGTACCTACGACGGCAAGCGGGCGCTGATGGCGGTGAAGCGCTACCGCAGCGCGCAGCACCGACTGTTCCATCGCGATGCGGGCTACCTTGAGGGCCAGCGATTGGAAGGCCGTACGGTGCGCCGCAGCCGCGAGATGCGCGCAATGGCCACCCGCACCGGGTTCGGTCGTGAACTGATCGCCGGCCAGTGGGCAGCCGCCGAGTTCTCGGTGCTGTCACGTTTATGGCAGGTCGGTGCGGCGGTGCCCTACCCCGTGCAACTGGTTGGAACCGAGTTAATGATCGAGTTCATCGGTGATGCCATCGGTGCCGCCGCGCCACGACTTGCCCAACTACGACCCGAGCGCCGAGAGGCAGAACAACTCTTCGCACAATTGCGTGAAGCGCTGCTGATCGTTGCCGAGGCGGGTTACGCGCACGCCGACCTGTCGGCGTACAACATCCTCGTGCACGAGGGCCGACTCGTGTTGATCGACGTCCCGCAGGCGATCGACCTGGTCGGGAACCCGCACGGCTTCGAGTATCTACGTCGCGATTGCGTCAACGTGTGCACCTGGTTCGAGGCCCGTGGCGCACACGCCGATGTCGACGACCTCTACCACACGTTGATGGGTGCGGTTCCACACGCGTGAGCCCGCGGTCAGACTCGCTAAGTGGTATCATGTAACCGTGAGTAAGAGCATCACCATCCGATTCGATCCGGAAGTGGCCGCGCTTGTCGACGCGCGGGCGCGCAAGAGCGGAGTTTCCTTTAATCAGGCTGTGCAGGACGCCGTCGTGCGAGCGGAAGCAGCTGATCAAGACTCCGTGAGCGACATTGCCGAGCGCCATATTGCCACCTACCGCACGGTGCTAGATCGGCTGGCGTGATCCGCCGGCGCCTCAGCCTGGACGAGACAGTCACGATCAACGCGCGCGTGCTCGACAGCGATCACCAGTCCGTCGCCCGCGTCGTCAAGATCGGCTTGTTGGATTCAGCATTGCAGGCACCATTCGCCGGCTTCGGCGACATCGATGTCTATCCCGAGGATTGGCAGCGACTCGGGGTGCTTTGTTCGCGACTAGTCCTGAACCGTCCATTCCTCGACTGGAACAAGCGAACGGGACTAATCGCGATGCTGACCCTTGCCACACTCAACGACCTCAACCTGGACCTACCGGTGAGCGATGAGACCGACGGAATCATTCTGCGCTTGGCGGCAAGAGATGTCGACGAGGAAACCTTCTGCCTCTGGGTGCGGCGTTATCTCAGTGGATGAGCATGCCTGCACTATTGCGCGAGTTGGTCGGCGACTTCCGTGCGCAGGCCGGCAATGAAACTCTCCAACGAGACTCCTCGCTCGACTTCTCCGCCGCGCGGGTTGACGCCAAGTGTCGATGCAGCAACATCGTCGTCGCCGACCACCAGAACATAGGGAATCTTCTCCAGCTTGGCCGCGCGAATTCGTTTGCCCAGCTGTTCGTTGGCATCGACGACATCGACTCGGAAGCCCTCGGCACGTAGACGGGTGGCAACCTGATCGGCGTAATCCTGGTGCGCCGAGGCCACCGGCAAGAGACGGGCCTGAACCGGTGCCATCCAGGTCGGGAATGCCCCTGCGTAGTGCTCGACCAGCACACCGAAGAAACGTTCCAGCGAGCCAAAGAGCGCGCGGTGCAACATGATCGGGCGATGGCGCTGCTGGTCGTCGCCGACGTATTCCAACTCGAAACGCTCCGGAAGCGCGAAGTCGCACTGGATCGTGCTCAGTTGCCACGTGCGGCCAATCGCATCCCTGACATCGATGTCGATCTTCGGGCCGTAGAACGCGGCGTCGCCTTCTTTGATCTTGTGTGGCAGGCCGTACTTGTCGAGCGCCAACTGCAGCGCATCGGTAGCACGCGCCCACATCTCGTCGCTGCCGACGTATTTCTGCGGGTCCTTGGTGCTCAGATTGGCGGTGAAGTCGGTGAACCCGAATGCGCGCAGCACGCTCATCACGAAATCGAGCAGCGATGCAATCTCGTCCTGCAACTGCTCGTCCGTGCAGTAGATGTGGCTGTCGTCCTGCGTGAAGCCACGAATGCGCATCAGGCCGTGCAGCGTGCCGGCGCGCTCGTAGCGGTAGACGGTGCCCAACTCGAACAGCCGCAACGGCAGTTCCCGATAGCTGCGTTGGCGCGCCCGGAAGATGAGGCAATGCATCGGGCAGTTCATTGGCTTCGGGTAATAGGTGCCGTTGTCCATCTCCATCGGCGGGTACATGCCGTCCTTGTAGAAGTCGAGATGGCCCGACGTTTTGAACAGGTTGGCGTTGGCCAGGTGCGGCGTGAACACAAACTGGTAACCACCGTTGATGTGCCGCTCGCGGCTGTAGTCCTCCATCAACTTGCGGATGATGCCGCCCTTGGGGTGCCACACCGCCAGGCCGCCACCGAGTTCAGTGGGGAAGCTGAGCAGATCGAGTTCTTGAGCCAACTTGCGGTGATCGCGCTTCTCGGCTTCCTCCAGGCGGTGCAGGTGTTCCTCGAGCGCGGCCTTGGTCTCCCACGCGGTGCCGTAGATGCGTTGCAGCATCGGACCCTTCTCGTTGCCTCGCCAGTAGGCGCCGGCCACCTTCATCAACTTGAAATGGCCCAGGCGGCCGGTGCTTGGCACGTGGGGCCCGCGACAGAGATCGACGAACTCGGGTGTGTTGCGATAGACGCTGATCGTGTCGCCGTCACCCACTTCGCTTGTGACTTCGTCGACCGCCTCGGCCGGGTCGTCGGTGTTCGACGAGCCAGCACTGACCCGCTGGATGATGTCGCATTTGTACGGTTGATCGGCGAACAACTGCAGCGCCTCCACCGGCGACAACTCGGAGCGCACGAATGGTTGGTCGGCCTTGATGATGTCGCGCATGCGGGCCTCGATCGCCGAGAGGTCAGCCTCAGCGAACGTGCGTCCATCGGCCAGCTCGAAGTCGTAATAGAAGCCATCGACGATCGCGGGACCGATCGAAAACTTGGCGCCGGGGAACAACTGCGTAACCGCCTGCGCCATCACGTGGGCCGTACTGTGACGCAGCACATGACGGCCCTCATCGCTGTCGCCGGTGATGATGGCTACCTGCGCGCCCGCCGGGAGCGGGCGCCCGAGATCGACCTCGGCGCCGTCGACGACGGCTGCCACCGCCGCCTTGGCCAACCGAGAACCGATCGCCTCCGCCAGCGTGGTCGCGGTAGCACCGCGAGGGAGGGAACGCTGCGAACCATCAGGGAGTGAAATCGTCAACTCGGCCATATGAACGGCAGTCTACGGGCACCCCCGCGCGCCGATCAGGGCATTTACGGGCGTCAGCGGCCGAGACCGACACCAGCTCCGACAACAGCCCCGATACCGGCGCCGACGAGCAGTTGGCCGGCATCGGCATCGCTCACCGTTGCCACCTTGGCGGCCACCGTCGGTTCCGTCTCAGCGGTCTTGCCCGCGTAGACGTTGCGGTATTCCTGGCCGGTGAGCTCGCGAATCTCGAACATCAACTCGTCGGCGATCTGGCGCAAGATCATGTGCGGCTCGTCGCCGCGGGCGCTGTAGCGGGCGACATTGATCGGTCGACCGATGCGGATCGTGCAATCGCGACGCAACTTCGGGAACTTGGCATCGGGTGGCTGAATCTCGCGCGTGCCCACGACACCAACCGGGAAGATCGGACAACCCACCTTCAGGGCCAGACGGGCAGCGCCGGTGCGCCCCTTGTAGAGCATGCCGTCGCGACTACGCGTGCCTTCGGGGAAGATTCCGAACAACTCGCCGCGCAGCAGCACGCGTTCGGCGGTATCGAGCGCGGCCTGGCTTTTGTCGCCACCCGAGCGATCAATCGGAATCATTCCCATCGCAGGGAACAGAAATTTCGTCTTCCACGAGTCCATGTACTCGGCCTTGCCGACGAAACTGATGTTGCGCGGCACGTGCAGCATCAAGAATGCCGAGTCGAGAAAGCTCACATGATTGGGGCACAGGATGGCCGGGCCGTCGGTGGGTAGGCGCTCGAACCCCTCGAGGTGGAATCGCCACAGCCGCCTCGACAACGGGCGCGCCACCCGGCGAAGCCGAGCCTGAAGCTTTCCTGCGCCTTGAGCGTTCACACTGCGATGATAGGTCAGACCTGGCTGGAAAGGGGAACGCCCAAAAGCCCGGCCGCGTCGTGGATGCCGTGACCGGCGGCCACCGCAGCATCGATGGCGGCAATCGCTCGCGGCGTGTCGAGATCGTCGTCGAGTGCGGCGCGCACGTCGTTGACAACGCCGGCCTCGCCATGAGGCGCGGCGAGCCACGCCTGCAAGCGGTCGGCATTGCGGGGCATCAAGGTGTCGTCCCACTCCCACTCACGGCGGTAGTGATGCTCGATGATCGCCAACCGGATCGCCCGCGGATCCCACTCGGTGCGCAGTTTGTCCACGAACACGAGGTTGCCGAGGCTCTTCGACATCTTGGAACCGTTCATGAACACCATCGCGACATGCATCCAGTGCTTCACGAACGGCTCGCCGGTCGCGGCCTCGCTCTGGGCCAGTTCGCACTCGTGGTGCGGGAAGATGAGATCGGTGCCTCCACCGTGCAGATCGATGGTGGTGCCCAGCTCGCGCAGCGCCAGCGCGCTGCACTCGATGTGCCAACCCGGCCGGCCAGCACCCCACATCGTCTCCCAGCTCGGCTCGTCGGGCAGCGATGGATGCCACAGCACGAAGTCGAGCGGGTTCCGCTTGTTGGGGTCGTCGACATTGCCGCCGCGCTGGCGCGCAAACTCGATCATCTCCGACTCGCTGTAATGGCTGAGGCTGCCGAAGGAGGGAAACTTGGAGACGTCGAAGTAGACGCTCCCCCCGGTCTCGTACGCGAACCCACGCTCGAGCACCATCCCGATGAAGCCACGGATGTCGGGAATCGCACTCGACGCCCGCGGTGTGCTGTGCGGTGGCAAGGCGTTCAGCGCTTCCATGTCGCGCTCGAAGCGAGCCTCCTCGCCAGCCGCGAGATCGAGGTAATGCACACCTAGCTCACGCGCCTTCGCGAACAGCGGGTCGTCGACATCGGTGACGTTGCGCACGCACCGAACGGTGTGACCCTTGTCGATCAGGCGCCGCTTCAATACGTCGTAGTTGATGAATGTCGCGGCGTGGCCCAGGTGAGTGGCGTCGTAAGGGGTGATGCCGCACGTGTACATCAGCACCTGCGGCCCTGGTTCGAACGGCACTACCTGTCGGCGGGCGGTGTCGTACAGTCGCATGGTCACGGAGGCGACGTTACCGGCTTGCTCGTGGCGGCCGTCGCCTTGCCGGCGAGCTTGTTTTCTCGCGGATCGCCCTTGATGCCGGTCAGCTTCGGCGCAACACGCGTCTTGTAACGCACGTTCAGTTGCAGCAGCACGGCGGTAAAGGCCTCGATGGCGGTCGCATTGGACAACTCACCGGCATCGAGTGGGCGACACCCCGGGATCTTGCCGACGAGTTCACTGATCGCGACCACGGCTGCCGGATCGTCGCCACAGATCAGCACGTCGCTGTCGATCGGCTGCCCGAGATGGCCAAGCTCGGTCGCGGGCAGGTGATGGAACGCGGCTACAACTCGGCAGCGCGGCACGGCCGCTTGCACGTGTGCCGCAACGCTTCCGCGCGGTGGCACCAGCGGTTGGAACTCGTGGCCCACACGCACGAGCGCGTTGGCCATGCTGACCACGATCTTGCCTTCGAGCGCCTTGGCGTTTTCCTGCGCGGTGGTGGCCGCGGCATCCCACGGGGTGGCGATCACGATGACATCACAGTCGGCGGCGGCAGCGTTGTCGCCGTACGTGAGTCTGGGGGCGAGCTCCGGCCACTTTTCCACCAGTCGGTCGCGGGTCTCCATCGCCCGATACTTCGAGCGCGAACCGATTACGGCGTCGTAACCCACCGATGCCAGCCGCGCCGCCAACGCGGTTCCAGCGGGACCGGTGCCTCCAAAGAAGCCGATGCGCATTCGCCCAGCCTTGCACAAGGTCAACTGTCGCTACTAAGCCTTGCCCCTCCTCGTCGGGTTACGATTCGAACATGGGTCTTCTCGACGGCAAGAACATCGTCATCACCGGCGTCCTCACCGATGCCTCGCTCGCTTATGGCGTGGCCGTGTTGGCGCAGCAGGAGGGCGCCGAGGTGATCCTTACCGGCGCCGGCCGAGCGCTGAGCCTCACCGAACGCACCGGCCGCAAGCTGCCGCGACCCGTCGACGTTTTCGAACTCGACGTCACGCAACCCGCCCACCTGGTTGCCATCCGGGAAACACTTGCCGAAAAGTGGGGCCGCGTCGACGGCGTGTTGCACAGCATCGGCTTCGCCCCCGAGGCTTGCCTCGGTGACGACTTCATGGCGCCGCAGTGGGACGACGTCTCGGTAGCTCTCCACATCAGCGCCTATTCGTTGAAGGCACTTGCCGAGGCCTTCGTGCCGTTGATGACCAACGGCGGCGCCTTCGTCGGTCTCGATTTCGACAACACCGTCGCCTGGCCTGCCTACAACTGGATGGGAGTGGCCAAGAGCGCGCTGGAGAGCGTCAGTCGTTATCTCGCCAAGGAGTTGGGGCCAAAGGGCATTCGCAGCAACCTGGTCGCGGCCGGGCCGGTGAAGACGATGGCTGCCAAGAGCATCCCCGGTTTCAAATTGTTCGAGGACGTGTGGGGCGACCGGGCACCGCTCGGTTGGGACGTCACAGATTCGTCGGCAGTCGCCAAGGCCTGTGTGGTGATGCTCAGCGATTGGTTCCCGGCGACGACGGGCGAAGTGGTTCACGTCGACGGCGGCTACCACGCCATCGGTGCCTGACCCGTCGCCGTGAATCGCCTCGCGCGGGAGACATCGCCGTACCTACGCCAGCATCGTGACAACCCGGTCGACTGGTACGCCTGGGGAACCGACGCGTTTGCGGCTGCCGCCGAACGAAACGTCCCGATGCTGCTGAGCGTCGGCTATTCCGCGTGTCACTGGTGCCACGTGATGGCCCACGAATGTTTCGAGGATGCCGACGTCGCGCGGCGGATGAACGAGTTGTTCATCAACGTCAAGGTCGATCGTGAGGAGCGCCCCGACGTCGACTCCATCTATATGGACGCGGTGCAGGCGATGACCGGGCGCGGTGGCTGGCCGATGAACGTGTTCATGACTCCGACCGGCGATCCGTTCTACGGCGGGACATATTTCCCCAAGGCACAGTTCCTGCAGTTGATGACCGCGATCGACGACGTGTGGCGAACCCGGCCCGACGACATCAAGAACAACATCGCCGCGCTGCGCGAGTCGCTGCGCCGCACGTCGGTAGTCACGCCGCTTGCCGACGTTCCGTCGATCGAGCAGGTCGAACTCGCACTTGCGCAACTGGCCGCGAACTTCGATGATCGATGGGGTGGGTTCGGCGGCGCACCCAAGTTCCCCTCCACGATGAGCCTCGATCTGATCGCGCAGTCGTTGCTTGCCGACAAGGACGACCGACGACTCGAGATCCTCACCACCTCACTCGACGCGATGGCATGCGGAGGGATCTACGACCACATCGGCGGTGGGTTCTCCCGCTATTCCGTCGACACGCAGTGGCTGGTTCCGCATTTCGAGAAGATGCTCTACGACCAGGCGCTGTTCGTGCGCGTCTACACCCACGCCGCGGCGGTGACCGGGCTCCCCCGCTATCGCCAAGTGGTCGAAGAGACGGTCGACTACGTGTTGCGCGATCTGCGCAACCCCGATGGCGGCTTCTATTCCGCCGAGGATGCCGATTCCCCCGACGAGCATGGCCACGGGCACGAGGGCTTGTTCTACACCTGGACCGTCGCCGAGGTGCGGGAAGCGCTCGGGTCCGCGGCCGATGCCGTGCTCGAGTGGTACGAGTTCGCCGACGGAGGCAACTTCGAAGGTCGCACGATTCCTACGCGGATGAAGCATCGCGGACTGTTGGCGCGGCCCGCAGAAATCGCAGCCGCCCGACAAGCGCTGTTCGAGGTGCGGTCACTCCGCCGTCGGCCGGGGCTCGATGACAAGGTACTCGCCGAGTGGAACGGGCTGATGCTCGCGTCGCTGTGCGAAGCCGCGGCACTGTTCGACCGAACCGATTGGACCGCGGCCGCGGTAGCCAACGGCGAGTTCCTGTTGCGCTGCCTGCGCGGGTCAGATGGACGGTGGCACCGCTCGTGGCACGCACAGGGCGATCCCCCGGCGCGTCACCAAGCGTTGGCGGGCGACCACGCCACCATTGTCGACGCGTTTACACGCCTGGCCGAACTCACCGGCGAGGCACGTTGGATCGAGGAGGCGCAGGCTGTTGCCGAGGTGCTGCTCGATCACTTCTGGGATGTCGATCGCGGTGGCTTGTACACGACCCCCGACGACGGTGAACAGTTGGTGGCACGGCAGAAGGAGTTGTTCGACAATGCAACCCCGTCGGCCAATTCCACCGCCGCCCTTGCGCTCTACCGATTGGCCGCGCTCACCGGCGAGGCGCGCTACACGCAACACGGCGACCGGATACTGCGTTTGCTCGGCCGCGCGATTCCGCAGGCTCCCAGCGCGTTCTCGCAGGCGCTGACGGCGGTCTGGCTACGGCACGCCGGAACCACCGAGATCGTCATCACTGGCGACCGACCCGACTTGGTCGCCGCAGTTCGTCAACGTTGGCTTCCCGCGGCGGTGCTCGCCTGGGGTGAGCGGTACGACAGCCCACTGTGGGCACACCGAGCTGATGGCCTCGCTTATGTGTGCCGCGATCACGTCTGCCAATTACCGGTCGACTCAGTGGCCACCTTGGCGAGACAACTCGACTGAAAGCTGTCAGACTTGACCTATGAACCGAGCCCCGTTCCTGCCCTCGCTGCCGACCTCGTTGCGCCCGCGCACCGCGCTCGTCGCCGCCGTACTCGCGCTTTCAATGATCGGACTCGCCGCCTGTAGCGACGACAACAACGCGCTCGACACCGGCGGTGCCACGCTTCCCGGCGGCGTCACGCTTCCAGCCGGGGTGACCATTCCGGGCATCACCGACGACTGCCAGGCGCTGTACTTGCAGTTCATCACCGCGATGACATCGGCGTTCGCTCCCGGTGAGGCAATCGACTACAGCCAGGTCTTCGGCGACGTGTCATCCAAGCTTCCCGCCGATCTGCAGGACGAATTCGTGACCCTCGCCACCGCGTTCGAGGAATACGGCGCGATCCTCGCCGCCAACAACAACGATCCGGGCAACGCCGAGGTGCTGGCGGCAATTCAGGGTCTGAACACGCCGGAGGTGCAAGCCGCCAGCGCCGCCGTGCAGCAGTACTTCGACACGACCTGCCCCACCACCGGATGACCCACCCGGCAGCTGCCGATCAGTCGCCGCTGCCCGATTCTGGGTCCGAGTAGTTCCGGTTTCCGGAACTATCCAGCCTCGGAAACCTGTTTGGGACGATTCAGCCCCAGAAGGGCATGCGTTTGAGCTTTGGCTACCAGCGCTGGTGAGGGACGACTTCCGTGGGGGCACGGCGCGGGCGGGTGATCGACGATCCGCTGGGAGCGTCGGTCGCTGCCCGCCAACCAAGCGCGACGGCGCCGACCTGCAACACGTGCTCGGGCACCCCTAGCGCGTCGAGTGCGAGGCGGGCGTTGCGAAAGATTCCGAAGTACAGCGCGCCCAGCCCGTGCTCCTCGGCCAGCAACAGCAAGTTCTGGGTCGCCATCGCCGCGTCGGTGAGCCAGAACGGCACCTCCCAGTTGGCGGCAATCTCCAAGCCGTGTCCTGCCTTGTCGCCCTCGGCGTAGCGGCTGGTGTACGCATCGGGGTCGGCCAATGGCAACACGACGACTGGCGCCGCAAGCACGCCGTCGTCGAACCACTCCTCGCCGCCGGTGACCTCCCAGAACGTTGCCAACGAAGCACCGGACAACGCCAAGAAGTGCACGCCCTGTCTGTAACCGGCCGAAGGCGCCCGCCGGGCCAGCTCGAGCAGCTGGTCGACCAATTCGCGTTCGAGGGCGTTCGGTTGGAAAGTGCGAGTCATCCGCCGCCGACGGATCACCTCGACCAGCGGCGACCTCTGGCCTGATGGCGACACGTTCAACGACGACTACGACTAAAGGTCAGCGGGCGCCGAGTTTGACGAGGGCTTCGGCCATGATCCAGCCGTGCACCACCAGCGAACCGCCGGCCTTGCCGGGGACGCCCGCGAACAATGCCGCGGTGTCGGGCTTGACCTTCTCGGGCTTGAGCGTCTCATGGTCGAGAAACCCGCTCTGGCCGTTGGAACGCACCGCGAAGGATTGCTCGTCGTATTGGCCGTCGACGCCGAAGCGCTTGGCCAGGCGGCGGCCCCACGCTCGCTCCTCGCCGACCGCGCGGTGGCCGGGTCGGGGGATCAGTTCGTCGACCTGGCGGAATCCTTCGAGGGCGCCGGCCAGGACGAACCGGGAACCGACGACAACATCCTCATCGGGGAAGGCCATCAGCGCGCGGTGATAAGCCTCGGCCATCAGTCCCTTCAGTACCGCGTCACGCTTGGAGGTTCTGCTCACGCTGAGCAGTCCGATGAGCACGCACGGTGTGCCACCGATGCGCTCCAAGGTGGCGAACGCGAAGCCGTGCAGCGTGCCGTTGACGCGTGCAACCGTGCTGAGCACCCAGTCTTCTTTGGCCTTAGACAGCACGCCGATGTCGAACGCTCCACCCATCGACGCCATCTCATCGAGATCGGCGTCGTCAAGCGCCGCAGAATCTCTGGTGTCGACCTGGATTGCCATTGCCGTCGTGCTCCTGTAGAACTCGTACGCGTGCCCGTGCCTTGCGGCGGGGTGTGACCTGAGTCCTCTATTCTGCCACCAAATCGACCGGTTTCCTTCGCCGAACAGCCGCCGCTACAGAACCAACTACCGAACCAACTACAGAACGACAGCGTCGTGGCCGAGCGCCATGCGTAGCTCGCCCACCACCCGATCGAGATCGACACAGAACTCGTCGGCGAGACGCAGCACCTTGCCCTGGCCGATGTGCAGGTACACCGGCGAGCTACCTGGGTGGTCGCGCAGGATCTTGCGGATCTGGTGAATCTTGAGCTCGTTCAACGATGTCGCCGGCACTCGCAGCCGCAGCGGCGCCGAGTTGCCACCTTCGAGGCCCTCCAGTACCTGCACGTCTTGCACCATGAATCCGGGCCGGGTTTCGTCGCGGCGATCGATGCGGCCGCGCACCGTCACGATCGCGTCGTCAACCAGCTTGTGGCCCTGCTCCAGCAGCACACGTGGGAAGACGGTGACCTCGATGGCGGCGTCGAGGTCTTCCAGAACGAACACCGCCATCTGATCGCCCTTCTTGGTGTACTTGCGCGCCATGTTGGTGATCACCCCGCCAAGCACCACCACCGCACCATCCTCTTTCTCGGCGGCGTCGGCGACCGAACAGTCGACCTTGCGGCGCAGCGCCGCCTCCACGCCCAGCAGCGGATGATCGCTGATGTACAGGCCGAGCATTTCCTTCTCGAACCTGAGGCGGTCGCTCTTGTCGAACTCGAGCGCGGGTATCGCCACCCGCTCGTCGAAGCCGGCGGTGGTGGTGTCGCCGACCAGATTCTCGAACAGGCTCATCACGCCCTGGTCGCGCTCGCGCCTACGCACGACCGTGCCGTCGATGATCTGTTCGAACACCAACAGCAGGCCCTTGCGCGCATGACCGAGCGAATCGAAGGCTCCGGCCTTGATCAGTGATTCAACCGTGCGCTTGTTCAGCACAGGCTCGGGCACGCGTTCGACGAAGTCGTAGAACGAGTCGAAGGGACCGTTTTGGTCTCGCTCGCGAAGCAGCAACTCGACGAGGCCCTGGCCGACGTTACGAATTGCCGCCAGACCGAACGTGATCGCCCCGGGACTGCCGATCGGGAGCGCGACATCGACGGGTACGTCGGCCGGTGACATCGCCGCGAAGTCCGTGATCGATCGGTTGAGGTCGGGGGTAAGCACCTTCAGCCCCATCGCGCGTGCGTCACTGAGGTAGACCGCCGCACGGTCGATGTTGCTCTTCACCGACGAGAGCAGGCAGGCCATGTATTCCACCGGGTAGTGCGCCTTCAGGTACGCGGTTTGATAGGTGACCAGGCCGTAGCCAAAGGCGTGGCTCTTGCCGAAGGCATAGTCGGCAAACCGGGCAATCACGTCAAAGAGTTGCACGCCGAGTTCGCGGCTGTAGCCGGTGGCTTCGCAGCCGGCCTCGAAAGTACTGCGCTCCTTGGCCATCACCGCGCGCGACTTCTTGCCCATTGCCTTGCGCAGGTTGTCGGCATCGGCGAGCGAGTAACCGGCGAACTTTTGTGCCACGCGCATGACGCTCTCCTGATAGATCATCAGGCCGTAGGTGTCGGCGAGCAACTCCTTGGCATCGTCGTGGAAGTAGCTGACCTCCTGGCGACCGTTCTTGCGGTCGGCGTAGTCGTAGTGCATGTTGACACCCATCGGGCCCGGGCGATAGAGCGCAAGCACGGCCGAGACATCTTCGAACGAGGTCGGCGCCAGAGCACGCAGGAGAGTACGCATCTGCGACGACTCGAGCTGAAACACGCCCATCGTGTCGCCACGCGCGAGGAGCTCGAACACCGCCCGGTCGTCGAGCGCGATCGAATCGATGTCGAAATCGGGATCTTTCGTGGCGCGCACCATCGCTACCGCGTCGGTGATCACGTCGAGGTTGCGGAGGCCGAGGAAGTCCATCTTCAACAGGCCGAGTTCCTCGACACCGTGCATTTCGAACTGGGTGACGAGCGGGGCGTCTTCCGGAAGCGAACCCGCTTCCGGTTTGCGCTGGACGGGCAGATAGCTGGTGAGCGGATCCTTGGTGATGACCACCGCCGCAGCGTGGATACCATCGCTGCGCTTCAGCCCCTCAAGGCCACGTGCGACTTCGACGATGCGCTTTACCTCCGGGTCGAGATCGACCATCGCCCGCAGTTCGGCGGCGGCTTTGTAACCGTCGCGATAGTTGGGGTCGTCCTCAAAGCAGTATTTCAGCGGAGTGTCGCGGCCCATCACGAGCGGCGGCATTGCCTTGGCGACCTTGTCGCCGGTGCCGTAGGGGTAGCCGAGCACACGCGCCGCGTCGCGCACCGCGTTGCGAGCCTTGATGGTGGCGAAGGTGATTATCTGGGCGACGTGCTCGCGCCCGTAGCGCTCGGCTGCGTAGCGGATCATCTCGTCGCGGTATCGAGAATCGAAGTCCATGTCGATGTCAGGCATCGATTTACGACTGGGGTTCAAGAAGCGCTCGAACAGCAGGTCATACTTGATCGGGTCGAGATCGGTGATGCGCAGGCAGTAGGCCACTGCGCAACCGGCGGCCGAACCGCGGCCGGGGCCGACCCTGATGCCTTTGTCCTTGGCGTACTTGATCAGGTCCCACACGATCAGGAAGTAGGAGGCGAAGTCCATGTTCTTGATCACCTGCAATTCGTAGGCCAGGCGCTCGACCACGGAATTGGGTAGCTCCTCGCCCCAGCGTTCGCGGGCACCCTTCCAGGTGAGGCTGTCGAGGTAACCGGCGTCGTCGGTGAAACCTTCGGGTACCTGGAAGTTCGGTAGCTGCGGATTCCCGAACTCGATCTCGACATTCGCTCGTTCGGCGACCCACAGCGTGTTGTCGCAAGCCTCCGGGAAGTCGCGGAACAGGTAGCGCATCTCGGCAGCCGACTTGAGGTAATGCTCGTGACCCTCGAACTTGAACCGTTTCGGATCGGCGATCGTTGCGCCCGTCTGCACGCACAGCAGCGCGTCGTGGGCTTCGTGGTCGTCGCGATGCACGTAGTGCGAGTCGTTGGTGGCGATCAGTGGGGCACCGATGCGGCGAGCGATGTCGATGAGGCGCGGGTTGGTGTCGCGCTGTGCCTGGAGCCCGTGATCCTGCAACTCGACGAACAGATTGTCCTTACCGAAGATTTCCTGCAAGCGACCCGCCTTCTGCAGTGCACCCTTGTCGTCGCCCTGCAACAACGCCTGCAGCACCTGCCCACCCAGGCAGCCGGTGGTGGCGATCAGACCGGCGCTGTACTTCGCGAGCAGCTCCCAATCCATGCGCGGCGTGTAGTAGTAGCCCTCGAGGAAGGCGAGGCTGGAGAGCTGGATCAGGTTGCGATAACCCTGGTTGTTCTCGGCGAGCAAGGTGAGGTGGTAGTAGAGCTTCTTGCCGCCCTCGGTGTCGCCGCCGGAATCGTCGACACGCCCGCGCCGCGCGGGTCGTTCGTGGCGACTGTCGTAGGCCATGTAGGCCTCGGTGCCGATGATCGGCTTCACACCGTGGGCGCGACACTCCTTGAAGAAATCCAAAACGCCGTACATGTTGCCGTGGTCGGTGATGCCGAGACCGGGCTGCCCATCTTGCACAGCCTTGGCGACGAGCTCATCGAGGCGCGCCGCGCCGTCGAGCATCGAGAACTCGGTGTGAACGTGAAGGTGGGTGAACGAGTCGCCCACGGGCGTGGGCCTCCTTGGCAACGGGAACTACAGCAATGTGATTCAGTGACCCTAGCCGTCTTTCACGGAGCCGAAAAACGCCCCGTCACCCGCGTGACATCAGAGATACGTGCCGGGGCGGTCGGTGGCCTCGACTATCGGACCGCGCGTCCCGTCGGGACTCAGGCCGGGGGGAAGTTGGCGCAGCTGCTCCAGTTGCTGCCTTGCGGCCAGTTGCTGCGCGAACAGAGTTGCCTGAATACCGTGGAAGAGTCCCTCCAACCAACCGACCAATTGCGCCTTGGCGACGCGTAGTTCGCCTTCGGATGGCACTACTCCGTCCTTGAACGGTAGGGCCAGCATGTGCAGTTCTTCGCGCAGGTCGGGTGAGAGCGCCTCGCTGACCTCGACTATCGAGCGCTCGTAGATCTCCGCCAACCGCTCGCGGCTGGCCTCGTCGAGCGGGCTCTGGCGCACCTCCTCCAGCAACTGCTTGACCATCGAGCCAATCCGCATCACCTTCGCCGGCTCTGTGACCGTCTCGTTGGCCGCGGGCTCCCCGGCGGGTGCTGTCGGTTGCGTCTGCTCGCTACTTGCTTGGCTGCTCTCAGTCATGGCTCACTTCCTGATCAGTTCACATCTCTCGGGATCGCTACATTCTGTCGCGGTTGTGCATTAGTTGCGCAGGGCAGACAGCTATTCACGTTGCGCGGCCAACAGGGGTACCAGCATCTCCGCGGATGTCAGCGAGCCGTGGCGGCAGATCAGTGGGTACGGGCCGTTGTCGTCGGGGTCGTGGAAGCTGATCGGCTGATGTGGCACCAGTGCAACGTCGCCAAAGCGGGCGGCGACGGGTTGGCTGACCACCGGCCCGAACCAGCCGGCTTCGATCAACTCTGCTCGACTGTGCACCCAGGCAGTGTCACCGTGATGCGCGACCGCTGCCGCCAGTAGCTCGTCGGCGGCGCCCGGCTTGGCGTGCAGCCAGCGGAAACGACCCTCGCCACTTTGGTCGCGCGTCATCCGCAAGACATCCGCATGCGGGGTTAGGACGCGTTCACC
>JACQZX010000097.1 GCA_016213665.1 Actinomycetota bacterium
GCAAGAATCTGAAGCGGGTCCTCGCCGACGAACAGAACGATGTGTTGCAGGTCCTGCGCGGCCGCCCGCCGGTTCTGTCGCTGGCGGCGATCGTGCCGGATTCCGAGGAACACAATCGGCGCTACGCCGACGCAATCAGTCAAGAACTGCTGCAGGCGGCGCAGGCAGGTGCGGCGAGCGTTGTTGATACCGACGATCAGCGCCCGGGCGTGACCGAAGCATCGACGTTCGCAGCGGCCATCGATGCGATAGCCGTCTCCATCGTTGAGCCTCTGCGCGATCGTTTGGACCGCGCCATTGGCGTAGCCGATGGCGACAACGACGAGCTGGCGAGCCTCACCCGCACGGTGTATCGCGAGTGGAAGACGATTCGCATCGATGCCCAGCTCGACCATGTTGTGCGGCTGGCGTTCGGGCATGGAGCGTTGGCCGCCTTGCGCGCCGGCACTCGCGTCTGTTGGGCGGTCGATCCCAATGGGCCAGCGTGCCCCGATGCCGAGGACAACGCTCTGGCCGGTGCGGTGCGTGCCGGCGAGCCGTTCCCCACCGAGCACACCTGCGCGCCGGCACACGAGGGGTGTCGCTGCATGCTGCTGCCCGTCGGCCGCTAGCGTTCCGCGCGTGCGCAACTCCTCAGACCTGCCTCCACGCCGCCGCCGCGGCCGTTTCAGCGATCGCGGCCGGGTGCTGCTCATCGTTGCGGCGGTGCTGCTTGTCGGTTTGCTGCTGTCAGGTCGTCTCATCTCCGGTTTCTATGTCGATTATCTGTGGCACAAGTCCGTCGATCGCACCGACGTCTTCTGGGGCGTGTTCAACGCCAAGCTGACGATGTTCGCGATGTTCGCCGGTGCTTTCATTTCCATCGCTGTCGTCAACTTGGTGATTGCCGATCGCCTCGCGCCCACCTCGTTCGCAGCCAACACGCATCCGGTGGTCGAGCGCGTACATCAGTTCTTCGGCCGTCGGTTGCGCACACTTCGTTTCGGTCTTGCCGGCGTGCTCGGCCTGTTGTTCGCTGCTCCCGCAATTGGGCGTTGGCAGGACTGGTTGATGTTCCGCAACAGCAAGTCGTTCGGCGTCAACGATCCTCACTTCGGAAACGATGTCGGCTTCTACCTGTTCAAATTGCCGTTCGTCACATTTGTGCTCGATTGGCTCTTCATCGCGATTGTGTTCATCACATTGTTGGTCGTGGCGACTCATGTGCTGTCAGGTGGCATCGTGTTGCAGCCGCCGCGCCCGAAGTTTCGTCGGGCAACGAAGGCGCACATTGCCGTGCTGCTGGCGATTCTCGCTGTGCTCAAGGCCGGCGACTACTGGGTGACGCGCTACGAACTCACCACGGCCAACCGCGGCGCCGTGCGGGGTGTCACCTATGCGGTCGACAACGCACAGCTGCCGGCCGTTTTGCTGCTGGCACTGATCGCGTTGCTCACCGCACTGTTGTTCCTGAGCACGCTGAAGACCGATCGTTGGCGGCCGGCCGTCGTTGCCTCCGGCTTGTGGGCGGTTATCGCTCTCGTCGGTGGTGTCATCTACCCGGCGATGATTCAGTCGCTGGTGGTCAATCCCAACCAGCGCGACAAGGAAGCGCAGTACATCGCGTACAACATCGAGGCCACTCGTCAGGCGTTGGGCATCGCCGACGTTGTCACCGAGACAACCGAGTTCGGGACACTCACGCGGGCAGAGGTGAGCGACAACATCACCGCGCTCACCGATGTGCGGCTGATCAAACCCGATGCCAACATGGTCACCCGTTTCCGCACCGACAAGGGCAAGCCCGGCCAGACCATCAACGATCTCGACCCCGATCGATACATCATCGATGGTCAGCTTCGCCAGGTGATCGTCGGTGCCAGCGAACTCGATCTCGGCCAGGTCGGCAACAAGTCGTGGCAGGGCACGCACCTCATCAACACGCACGGTTGCGGGTTGGTGATGTCGTCTGCCGGCCAGGTCGAGGCCGACGGCAACCCTGCCTACCGCACCGACATCGTGGAGATCGAGCGCGGCGAGCTGTACTTCAGCCCCGGACTCGGCGGTTACTCGATCGTCAACTCCTCGGTCGACGAGACGCCTTGCCAGGGCTCCGAAGTCGCTCCGTACGAAGGCGACAAGGGCGTGCCGTTGTCGTCGACGCTGCGCCGCTTCGCGTTCGCGCTCAACGAACTTGACTACAACCTGATCGGCTCGAGCGCCATCACCGACGATTCGCAACTGTTGATGATGCGTGACCCGCGCGAACGCGTGCACGCCTTGGCGCCGTTCCTGTCGCTCGACGGCGATCCATACCCCGTCGTCATCGATGGCGCCGTCTTGTGGGTGATCGACGGGTACACCACCAGTAACCGCTATCCGTACGGGCAGACGGCCGACAGATCGCAACTCGATGCCGGCGCCGGCCTTGGGCACTCGCTGAACTACGTGCGCAACAGCGTGAAAGCTGTCGTCAACGCCTACGACGGTGACATCACGTTGTACGTGTTCGACGATTCCGACCCGGTGCTGCAGGTGTGGCGCTCCGTGTTCCCCGATCTGTTCACGCCGCGCAGCGAGATGCCGGCGGAACTGGCTGCACACCTGCGTTACCCGGAGGAATTGTTCCGTTTGCAGACAGCGGCCTACGCCAAGTATCGCCTCGACGCGGCGGCGTTCTTCGACCGGGATGGAGCGTGGTCGGTGGCGTTGGCCGCCCCCGAGCAGCCTCCGCAGGATGGTGTTGGAAGTAGCACCACCGAAACGACGACGGATACCGCCGCTACCGAGCAAGATGCCGGCGCCGACAACTTCGCGACCGAGGCTTCGGCCGATCGCTTCGTGCCCTACTACGCGATGTTCCATGCCGATGGTTCCGACGAATCGTCGTTCCGCCTCTTCCGGCCGTTTCAACCGTTCAGTGTCAAGAACGAGCGCTTGGAGATGATTTCGTACATGACAGCGAGCGACGACGGGCAGCTGATCGCCTACACGGTGACCGGTGTTCTGCCCGAGGGCCCGCTGGTCGTGGGTGCCAACATCTCCAGCGACAGCAACTTCGCGCCGATTGTCACTCAGCTCGGCCTCGCCGGCTCGCGAGTGGTGTACGGCGACTTGCAGATGGTTCGTGTGGCCGATGGCTTGTTGTGGGCGCGACCTGTGTATGTGGAGTCCGAGAAAGTTGGTCAACCGCAGGTGCGACTGATCGTCGCCTACTACGACGGTGAAGTCGGCTTCGGGGAGTCGCTGGGCGAGGCGCTCGGCCAACTGTTCCCCGGGCTCAACGTCGACCTCGGTGATGTTGTCGGCTCCGAATTCACTCCCACCGACCCCGGTGCGCCGGCCGACGACGCCACTGCCGGGGAACTGCTTGCCGACGCCGAGCAACTGTTCGTCGAGGCCGATGCCGCGCTGAAGGCCGGCGATCTCGGCACGTATCAGGAGAAGGTCGAGGAGGCCCGCGAATTGGTACAGCGGGCGATTGATCTGCTGGAGTCGTAGCCCGCGGGGAGCGCTGGTTACTGCTTCGTGCGCCGAACGTGTTCGGCAAGCGTTGCCAGGTCTTGCCGGAAGGCGATTTCGTAGCGCGCCTGCTCGGCAGCGAGCTTGACCTGCGCATTCTGTAGCGCCACTACGACTTCCTCGCTGACATGGCCGTTGCTGGCGCCATTGCCGTTCCGGCGCGGAGCCCCGGTGCCTTCGAATCCGTCGATGTCGCGACCGAGTTCACTGACCTGGTTGCCGAGTTCGGTGCTGACGGCGTTGAGTCGATTCTCGATCGCGCTCAATTGTTCGAGCGAGTAGTGAGTGCGGCTCTCGCTGCTGGCGACTCGCTGCACGAGGTCGTCGATGCGGCCGGCGATGCCTTCGGTGGCCGCGACCCGTTCGGCAAGTGCTTGCACCTGCACCCGTAGCTCGGTCGTGCCGTCGCCGGTCGTGGGACTCTCCCTGAGGCGATCACGGAGATCGCCTAACTGCGCGCCGAGTTCGGCCTGCGCGAGTACGCGCTCATTGAGTTGGGCCACCTGCGCGGCAAGAGCATCGAACATTCCGACCCGTTCGCTGATCTCGTCGAGGCGTGCCGTGGTCGCGGTGTCGGTTTCGTTGGGCGAAGCCAGGTTCAAGACAGGCAGTGGCGGCGGCATCGGTTGCGCAACTTTGCCGGCGAGCTCGCCGATCATCGCTTCTATTTCGGCAAGGCGCCCGACATCGGGGGTTGCTTCCAGTCGGGCTTCGAGCGCGACCAGGCGATCGGCGTCGGGAGCCGCGTCGATTCGGTTCATCAACTCGTCGATGCGGGCGCCGAGGTTGGTGTCGGGCTGCGCGGCGTGCTGGGCATCGACCATTGCACTCAATGCGTCAATTCGTGCGACCAGTACCGGGTCGGGATAAGGCTGGCCGGCGGGGACCGGATTGCCGGTGATTCCGTGGGCGGCAGGGTTGATCGCGCTCGCGGTGGCGGAGATCGCTTCCGCTTTGCTGACCAGCGCAGCGGCGGCCATCGCCTTCAGCGCCGCGCTCTCGGCCGTCGCGGAGGCAGCTGCCGCGGCGGCAGCGACGGCACCCAGTTGTGTTTCGAATTCGCTGATGCGGTTGTGCACGTTGCTGTCGTTGCGAGTGGCGTCGTGCATGTCGTCGTGCGCGTCTCTTATGTGCGGGCGCGGGATTCCTGCCGTGCTGTCGAGTGCCGCCAACCGCGTCTCGACCATCGCCTTCGAAGCCTCGCTTGCCTCCAGGCGCGCACGCAGGTCGACCATTTCGAAGCGCAGTGCAATGAAATCGGCTGGGTCGACGACACCGCGAGGC
>JACQZX010000104.1 GCA_016213665.1 Actinomycetota bacterium
AGTCTCATCGGCCAGTACGGGCGGCGACCCTCGGGCAAGTTGGCGCGCAACGGGTTGGCGAGATCGCGGTCGGAGATGATGGGCTCGCTGACGCCCCAGTCGGCACCGATCACCGGATCGTTCCACTTCACCCCAAGCTCATCGGCTGGGTTGTAGTAGCTGTCAACCAGATATGTCATCACCACATCGGTATGCGCTGCAAACCCGTGTGCAACCCCTGGCGGAATGTAAACGCCGAGATGGTTCTCACCGCTGATGTCGAGAACATAGGTGCCCCCGTCGGTGGGGCCGCCGGCGCGTAGATCGTGCAAGACGACGCGAATCGTGCCGACCGGGCAGTACCAGTAATCGGCCTGGTGTAGGTGGTAGTGCAGCCCGACGACGGCACCCGCCTGCTTGTTGGAACGGTTGCCCTGAAGCATCTCGCGCCCATTCGGGAACCACTCGCGGCGATAGGTCTCGATGAACATTCCCCGCTGATCGCCATGCAGTGTCGGCTCCACGACCCACACCCCGGCGATTTCTTCGCTCTCTCGTACGTTCGACATCGGCCCCCAGTATGGCCGCTTCTTCAGGAAGTCAGTCGCCTCCGCCGGCAGTCGTTCAGGTGGTCGGTCAGGTGGTCGGTGCCGGGGCCAGACCCGTACCCCGGAAGAAGTCGAGCACAATGGTGGCATCGTCGTCGAGCAGCAACACGTCGTCGCCACCGACTACGTCAGGTACAACTGGCAGCGAGTAGGTGGCCAGACCCTCGCCCACTGCCGTGCGCAACGAAGCCGCCGCATTGATCGGGTCAAGTTCGTCGTCGATGCTGATTGCATTTCCCATGGCACGCACCAGATCGCCGGTATCGAACGGGTTCACCTTCACCTGCGCTACCGCCTGTTGCAGGCAGCGATTGATGAAGTCGCGTTGGCGGGTCGAGCGGCCGAGGTCGCTAGTCGGATCCTCGTGCCATTCGCCGTCTGCACGCAACTCCTCGTAATGCCGACTGCGTGCGTAGGCCAGCGCTTGTGTTCCATCGAGCACGTGGCAACCGGCGGCAGCGATGTCGAGGCCGGTGTTGACATCGCGTGCCGGCAGCGCAAAACAGACTTCGACCCCTCCGAGTGCTTCCACAAGCGCCTTGAACCCGAAGAAATCGACTTCCACGTAGTGGTGCACTGGTATTGCAAGTGCCTCCTGCACGGCCTGCACGAGCGTCGCCGGGCCGTCGTTGTAGGCGCCGTTGATCCGCCCCGTACGCACCGACGTCTCCACATACAGATCGCGCGGAATGGAGAGCAGCGCAGCGGTGCCATTGCCGTTGTCGACACGCAAGACGATGATTGTGTCGCTGCGACTGCCGATGTCTTCGCCACCGGTACCGGTGTTCGGATCACCGAGCGCTCGACTGTCGCTGCCGACCAGCAGGTAGTTCTCGAAGTTGCCACCGACCGCGTCGAGAACGGCAGACATACCCGCCACGCGCGAAATGTTGTCGGCGACTCGCCGAGCTGCCACCAACTCGCCGGCGGTGCCCACGACGGCCGTCAGTACCAGAATCGCCAGCAGCAGGGGAAGCCGCCGCGGCTTGGGCAACGGCGTCGTGTCAAGTGCGAGCACGCCGCCGAGGGTAGTTGACTCAGCGCCGTTTGGGCAGGTGGCGATGTCTAGCGCAGGTGGACGACATCGGCGACGTCGTAACGATGTTGCACTCCGTCATCGCCGACGACAACCAATCGGCCATCACGCCCGACGTCGCTCGCCAAACCCTCGATGGTGCCACCGGCTAGTTCGACGCGCACCCGCCTGCCGATCGTGGCCACGTTGTCGCGATACTGCAACCAGGGATCGGCGGGTAGCTCGTCATATGCGATCAGCATTTCGCGCAGCACGATCAGCGGGTCGATTCCATCTCCGAGCCGGGCGGCGCCGGCAGGTGCCCAGCCGACGTTGACGCCGATACCGACCACCACCAGACGGTCGCCACCAGCGCCGTGTTCGGCCTGCGCCAGAATTCCCGCCAACTTCATCTCATTGCGCAGCAGGTCATTGGGCCACTTCAGCGTCGCCTTTACGTTCGCAACTCGTTCACATGCCGCCAACGCGGCGAGCGCTACACGTTGTGTCAGCACATGCGGAACCGCAGGCACGTCGCGGAACAGGAGCGATGCCAACAGGTTGACACCTACCGGTGCTTCCCACCGACGGTCCAAGCGACCGCGGCCCGCGGTCTGATAACCAGCCGTCAAGACAGAACGATCGGCAGCGCCGGCCGCAGCTCGACGTAAGAGGTCGGTACTGGTGCTATCGGTGGCAGCAACCACCGAAACGTGCCACGTTGGCGGCCAATTGTGGGGTGAGGTGGCTTTATTGGTCTCCACTCCGCCAAGATTGTCACCTGTGCTGAAGAAGATCCTCATCGCCAATCGTGGAGAGATCGCCGTTCGGGTGATTCGAGCCGCTCAAGAACTCGGAATCGCCACCGTCGCGGTGTACAGCGAGCTCGATCGCGACGCCTTGCACGTGCGCCTTGCCGACGAGGCCTACGCGCTCGGCGGCCAGACCGCGGCGGAGAGCTACCTCAATACCGATCGCATTCTCGCGGCCATAGAGCAGAGCGGTGCCGACGCAGTGCACCCCGGCTACGGATTCTTCAGCGAGAACGCCGACTTCGCGCGGGCGATTACCGCCAAGGGAGTCGCGTTCATCGGTCCCCCGCCGGAAGCCATCGATGAGATGGGCGACAAGGTCAGCAGCCGTAAGGCTGCGCTGCGCGGCGGTTGCCCGATCGTTCCCGGCACAACCGAATTCGTCAAGTCGGTCGATGAGATTCTCGCCTTCGGAAGCGAGTTCGGATATCCACTGGCGATCAAGGCGGCGTTCGGCGGCGGCGGGCGCGGCATGAAGGTTGCGCGCAACGCCGACGAAGTACAGGAGGCCATGGACAGCGCCCAGCGCGAGTCGAAGGCGTTCTTCGGGCGCGACGAGATCTACATCGAGCGTTACCTCACCTGGCCGCGCCACGTGGAAGTGCAGGTCGTTGGCGACCAGCACGGAAACCTCGTTTGGGTGAGCACCCGCGATTGCTCGGCCCAAAGACGCCACCAGAAGTTGATCGAGGAGGCGCCCGCCGGCGACCTTGCAGCCGGCATCGAGGAGCAGATGGGCGAGGCGGCGCTGAAGGCGGCCGCGGCCGTCGGCTACTACAACGCGGGCACGGTCGAGTTCATCTACCAGGATGGCGAGTTCTTCTTCTTGGAGATGAACACTCGCCTGCAGGTCGAACACCCGGTCACCGAGATCATCACGGGCATCGACCTCGTCGAGTGGCAGATTCGCGTCGCCGCTGGCGAGAAGCTACCGATGTCGCAAGCCGAGGTCGCCGCCAGACGGCACGGACATGGCATCGAAGTTCGCATCAACGCCGAAAATCCGGCAGGGGGCAAGTTCCTGCCGTCGCCGGGAACTATCGGCAAGTTGGTCACGCCACACGGTTTTGGCGTGCGATTCGACGCCGGCTACGAGACAGGCGACACGGTCAGTCAGTACTACGACAACCTCGTCGGCAAACTGATCGTTTGGGGCAAGGATCGCCCGACCGCGATCGCCCGCACCATCCGCGCACTCGAAGAGATGGTCGTCGAGGGCGTGCACACCACCATCCCCGCCGATCTCGCCATCTTGCGTCATCTCGATTTCCATGCCATGGAGCACAGCACCAAGTGGGTCGAAGAGAAACTCGACCTTTCGGACCTCGACTCGGTCGTGGTGATCCGCGCCACCGAAGACGAACCGGCACTCGTTGAGCGCAGCACAACAGTCGAGGTCAACGGCAAACGGTTCGACGTCAAGATGTGGGTACCCGAGCAGGCGGCCACGCCGCCTACGGGAACAGCCAGGCCCGCAGGCAAGAAGGCGACCCATCACGCCGCGGCCGGCGCCGGCGGTAGCGGCAGCGGCAACGTCGAGGTTCCGATGCAAGGAACGATCGTGAAGGTGCTGGTGGAAGTAGGTCAGTCGGTTGAAGCCGGTCAGGCAGTGGTCGTGCTCGAAGCGATGAAGATGGAGAACCAGATCGCGGCCGAGAAGGCAGGCACCGTCAAGGAGATCAAAGTGAAGGCGGGCGACACCGTTGGTGCCGGCGATGTCGTGGTTGTGATCGCCTGAACGTCATCGCCGGGACATCATCGCCTGAATCTCACTCGGCGGCTTCCGCCAACGCCTCCGCGAGCGCGGGGTGGACGAGCAGGCTCTCCACGATGTCGGTGACCTTCAAGTTGGCGGTGACCGCCAGCGCAACCACGCTGATCAGTTCCGCCGCGTGACGGCCGACGATTGATCCGCCCAACACGACGCCTGTGGCCGGATCGCTGATGATCTTCACGAAACCCCGCCAGTCGTTGTTGATCAGCGCTTTCGGTGTCGAACTGACCGGCACCTTGGTGACGCGAATCTTGCGGCCGGCGGCGAACGCGTCGGCCTCGGCGAGTCCGACGTCGGCGATCTCGGGTTCGGTGAAGATCGCACTGGCCGCCTTGTCGTAGTCGAGGTGGCGGTGCGCAACCTTCTGCAGGCCCATCACATGTTCGGCCACCTTGCGACCTTGCATGCTGGCCACCGATGACAGCGGCAGCTTGCCACTCATGTCACCGGCCGCGTAGATGTGTGCAACATTGCTCTGGCAGTGCCGGTTGATGACAACGTTGCCCGCTCGATCGAGTTCGACGCCGGCCATGTCGAGGCCGAGCCCGTCGGTGTTCGGCACCGAGCCGATGGCAAGCACCGCATGGCTGCTGCGAACCACCCGACCATCGTCGCAACGCACCACTACCTCCTCGAGGCCGGCATCGTTGACCTCGCGGGCGATGGAGGTGGCCCGGGCACCTTTGAGCAGCGTGACACCGCGCTTCAAGAAGTCGTCCTCCAGCACGGCCGCAACCTCGGGATCCTTTGTAGGCAGCACCTGCTGTCGGCTGACCACCAAGTTCACCTTCGCTCCGAACGAGCAGAACATGTGGACGAACTCGACACCCGTGACACCGGAGCCGATGACGGTGATGCTCTCGGGGAACACCTTCGGCGGATAACAGTCGCGGGTGACAAGGATTCGGTCGCCATCGGGCTGGCACCACTCGGGAATACGCGGACGACTGCCAGTGGCCACCAGCACCGCATCGGCTTCGAGATGCAGCACCTCGCTGACGCCGTTCTCGTTGAGCGCGGTCACCTCGATCTCGTTGGCGGAAAGAAACCGGGCCGAGCCATGGATGAGCGTGACCCCTTGACTGGTGAGCAATTGAGTTGTGCCGCGCCCGAGGCGACGCTTGATGCTCTCGATTCGTTCGGTCAGCGCGTCGACATCGACTTCGGCCTGCTGCTGCTCGAGCCCCATGCCCTCCAATCTGCGAGTGAAGCTCATCGCCCCGCCGGTGGCGATCATCGTTTTGGAAGGAATGCAGTCCCACAGATGAGCCGCGCCGCCGACGACATCGCGTTCGATGAGTGTGACCTGCGCGCCGAATCTGGCCGCGTGCGACGCCGCCGTGTTACCCGCAGGTCCACCACCGATGATCACGAACCGCGTCGCCACGCCGTGAGGTTACCCGCCGCGCTACGGTCGGAGGTCGTGAGCAGCGAAGACGTAGCCGACGACGTGACCGACGAGACGACCGACGGCCGTCCGAGCGGCAGTGGACTGCTCGCGGAGAAGGCCAAGCGACTGGCAAAACTGGCCGACTTGCGGTCGGCCGGCGGCAACCCATACCCGTATCGGTTCGATCGCAGCTGCACGCTGGGTGCGTTGCGCGCGGCACACGGCGAGCTTGCACCCGGCACCGAGACCGAGCAAGCGGTCGCCATCGCCGGGCGCATCATGTTGCTTCGTGACTCGGGAAAGCTGATCTTCGCCACGATGCGCGACCGCGAGGGAGAAGTGCAGTTGTTCGTCTCCAAGGCCGTTATCGGCGACGATGGGTTCGCGGCCTTTCTCGATCTCGATCTCGGCGACTGGGTTGGCGTGCACGGAACCGTGATGACAACGCGCAAGGGCGAACTGAGCGTGAAGGTGCAGCGCTGCGAGTTGCTCGCCAAGGCCGTGCGCCCACTGCCCGACAAGTGGCGCGGGCTCACCGACACCGACACCCGCTTCCGGCAGCGGTACGCAGACCTGATCGTCAACGAAGAGGCACGTCGCTCTTTCCAGATCCGCCACGAGATCATCGCCAGCTTTCGTCGATTGCTGCACGGTCGCGGCTTCATCGAGGTCGAAACGCCCGTCCTGCACATGGAGGCAGGCGGCGCGCAGGCGCGACCGTTCATCACCCATCACAACACACTCGACATGCAGCTGGTTCTGCGCATCGCTCTCGAGCTCCACCTGAAGCGACTGATAGTCGGTGGCATGGAGCGAGTGTTCGAGATCGGCCGCATCTTCCGCAACGAGGGCATCAGCACCCGACACAACCCCGAGTTCACGATGATGGAGCTGTACCAGGCATACGCCGACTTCAGTGAGATGATCGAGATCACCGAGGCACTGATCACACAGGCGGCTATCGACGCCACCGGCAGCTCGAAGGTGACCGTCTACGGACCAGGCGACGCAGAACTGGAAGTCGACCTGGCTCAGCCGTGGCGGCGCGCACGCATGATCGACCTGGTCGCCGAGGCCATCGGTGTCGAGGTTCACCCCTCGCAGTCGGTCGAGTCGCTGCGGTCACTCGCCGACAAGCATGGCGTTTCATGCGCGCCCAACTGGGGCACCGGCAAGATCATCGAGGAGTTG
>JACQZX010000100.1 GCA_016213665.1 Actinomycetota bacterium
CAGCGTGGAAGCGCCTGCACGACGCACATGCGATCGTGCTACAGGCCGAGAACAACGAGCTGCGAATGGCAAACCCATTCTCCGCAGTCCCTACCGACCATCAAGTTCACGCGGCCGGCCGCACCTGGTTCGCCAACTGCGCTTGGGACGCGGTCGGCATTTGCGCCGCACTGCACAGCGATGGGCACATCGAGACGACATGCGCCGATTGTGCCGAACCGATCGAGGTGGAGGTGCGCGACCAACAACCGACTGATCGGCATTTGTTATTCCACTGCCTTGTACCCGCGGCGAATTGGTGGGACGACATCGTGTTCACTTGATCGACAATGAACCTCTTCCGGTCGGAGGAGCACGTTCACCGCTGGCTCGACGGTCGCCAACCCGGCATTACCCTCAGCCTCGGAAAGCTCAGCGAACTGGCGAACGCGTGGTGGAGCGATCGGCTCAACGCCGACTGGCGACCACGCTCACGGAACGACGGCCAGGCGATCCTTACGACCCTCGGCCTGGTGGGCGACTTCTGGACCCTGCCTTAGCGGTCAGCCTCGTCGGGCCATGAACGCGTACCCGTAGACGTCGAACGAGCGCGCCTTCTCTTCGCCGATCGCCCCGCCGAAGGTGTCGACGGCCGGTCCGATGGCCACGCTGTCGAATCCGGAATCTTCCAGCATTTGTTGCCAGCCCGCACGGGGCAGCCCACCGGCAATTCAACCGGTCCACAGATCAACGTCACGCATCGCCTCGATCGGCACCGGGCGGCCGTTGGCAATGTCGGCGAACTGCAGCACACCGCCGGGTCGCAGCACGCGCAGGATCTCGGCGAAGACTGCTTGCTTGTCGGCGCACAGGTTGATCACGCCATTGGAGATGACTACGTCGGCCCACCCATCTTCAACTGGCATCACCTCGGCAAGGCCCTCGCGGAATTCGACGTTGCCCAGCCCGATGTCGCCGGCAGTCGCGCGTGACTTGGTGAGCATCTCCGCGGTCATGTCGATTCCGACGACGCGCCCGGTCGGTCCGACCTGAGTTGCGGCAATGAACGAGTCGAACCCAGCGCCGGAGCCGACGTCGACAACACGCTCGCCCGCTTGCAGCCGACGCAGCGAGAACGGGTTACCGACACCAGCGAAGGACTCGACTGCATGATCGGGCAGACCGTCGACGACGGCCTGCTCGTAGCCAAGGCGGGCGGCGAGTGGTCGGCCCGTGTGGAAATGATGGGTGCCATGCGGATCGAGTGCAACATCTCGGTATTTTTCGCGTACCTGACTGCGCAGGGTGGCGACATCGACGAGCAGATCTTGCGACATATTCATCCTCCTGTTCCGGCTGCGATGGGCAGGCCGTGTTGTTTCCATTCGGGAAATCCGTCCTCAAGACGAAAGGCGTTGAATCCACGTCGACGGAGTTGGCGCACGGCCTCGTCGGCGAAAGCACAGTACGGTCCACGGCAGTAGGCAACGACGTCGAAGTCTTTGGACAGCGAACGCAGTCGACGAAGCTCGCCGACGGGAACGGAGACCGCGTCGATGATGTGGCCGGCCTCGAACTCGGCCGCGGGTCGCACATCGAGCAAGATCGTGTCGCCCGCTCGCAAGCGCGCCTCCAACTCGCGTCTGGTCACAGGTTCCAAGTTCGAACGGTCACCGACGTACGCGGCAGCAAGTGCGCTGATGCCTGCAACTTGTTCGACAGCTATGTCGCGCATCGTTCTCCAAAGCTCGCCAACCCGTTCGCTGGCCAACATGTACACGATGCGCGTTCCTTCTCGCCGCGAGCGCAGCACGCCGACGCGCGCCATTGCGCGCAGGTGATGGGAGGTATTGGCGACGCTTTGGCCTATCTCGGCCGCTAATTGCTCGACGGAACGCTCGCCCTGTGCGAGAACGTCAACAATTTCTGCGCGCCGACCGCTGGCCAGTGCCTTGGCCACCTCGGCAAAAGCGTCGAACAACGCATCCTTGGCAACTCGATCACCCAACTGCCAGCCCTCCTCGCTGAGTCGATATTCAAACTAACACTTGACAAGGATTCTGGCAAGAGTTATCTTCAACTAATCATTTGACTATTTGACCAAGGAGGTCAAACATGAAGAAGCTCACCGCACCTGAAGTCGCCGCTCTCGACCCGTACGCCTTCATGGCCGTGATCGGCAAGCGCGTGATTCACCCGGGCGGCCGCGCCTCTACTGAGGCACTGTTGAACCGGGCCAGAATCACCAAGACAATGAATGTGCTCGATGTCGGCTGTGGTGTCGGCACCACCGCCATCCAGATCGCCAAACGCTTCGGCGCCAGGGTCACCGTCGTGGACATCTCACCACTGATGTTGGAGCGAGCAATCGCAAACGTGAAAGACGCCGGAGTCGGCGAGCTGGTAACAGTCGAGCATGGCGACATTTTGTCGCTGTCCTATCCCGATGACTCCTTCGACGTCGTGATCGCCGAAGCGGTAACCATGTTTGTCGACCGGGGCCGCGCTGCGGCCGAGTTGGCTCGCGTCTGTAAGCCCGGCGGGCGAGTTCTGGCCAGTGAATTTCTTTGGAGGGAACCACCCACGGTAGAAGCGCGCGAGATCTTCCTCGGCCAAGTCTGCCCTGGCTTGCATTTCGACACGCTCCACGATTGGGTCGACATCTACCAATCGGCTGGTTTGTCAGCGATCGAGACAGATACCGGACCCTTTGAAATGATGAGCCCGAGAGGCTTCCTCGCCGACGAGGGCTTTGCCCACAGCCTCGCGATCATGGGTCGGGTTTCAACTCGGCCGGCAAACATCCGCAAGATGGCGTGGTTGATGCCGCGGATGGGCAAGGCCGTCCCGTACCTTGGCTACATCGTTGTCGCCGGACACAAACAATTCGCACGCGTCTAGCGGATGACGATCTACGACTTCATCGATGAGGGCCTCGGTCACTCGTCCTACCTCATCGACAACACCGACGGCTCGGCCACGCTGGTCGACCCGCCGAGGTTCGCAGGCGCGCAAGAGAATCTGGCAGCGCGGCTCGGATGCCGCGTGGCCTACACGTTCGACACTCACTCCCACGCCGACTACGTGACTGGTAGCCCCGCACTAGCCGCGCGTCTAGGTGCAACGTTCGTCGCTCCCGCAGCCTCAGAGCTTGCGACCCCTCACCTCTCGATGATCGACGGAGATTCGGTCGACATCGGAGACTCGTTGAGCATGCTGGCGTTGGCAACGCCCGGCCACACGCCGGATCACCACGCCTACCTGCTCAAGCGGAGTGGCGCCCCGATCGCGCTGTTCTCCGGAGGATCACTGATGGTCGGCGCGGTCGGGCGCACCGACCTGTGCGGCCCAGACCTCGCCGAGCCTTTGGCGCGCGACATGTTCCGGTCACTTCGGCGTCTCGACGACCTGCCCGACGACCTGCCGGTTTACCCAACACACGGTGCCGGGTCGTTCTGCAGCGCACCGGGAGGGTCGCAGCGTACGACCACCCTTGGCAACGAGCGCGCGACCAACGAGCTGTTCAAGATCACCGACGAGAACCGGTTCGTCACGCGCTTGCTCGGCGGGTTCGGCAGCTTTCCGACCTACTTCGCACGACTGCCGGAACTCAACCGGCTCGGACCCCGCCGCTATGACAGGGTGCCCGAACTGGCGCCGCTCGAACCCGACGAGGTCGAGCGTCATCTCGCGACCGGTGGGGTGGTGATCGACGTGCGTCAGCCCGCGGCGTTCGCCGCCGGTCACGTGCCCGGATCGATCTCGAACACTCTGCGACCGGTGTTTGCCACTTGGGTGGGGTGGCTGGTCGAGCCAGGTCGGCCGCTCGCTTTCGTGTTCGGTGATGAGCAGGATCCCGACGAGGTCGCCAGGCAATGCCTCGATGTCGGTCAGGAACGGCTGGTCGGTCAGCTCGCGGGTGGGGTGGAGGCATGGGCCGCGTCAGGCCGACCGCTCGATTCAATCGATCTCGTCGGCACTGCCGGGATGGTCGGACACCTGGTCGACGTACGCCAGCGCAACGAGTACGCAGCCGGGCATGTGGCAGGTGCGACCAACGTCGAGCTTGGCTCGATCGGCGCCGCGACCCTTCCAGCGGGCGCGCTGACCATCATGTGCGGCCATGGCGAACGGGCGATGACAGCAGCGAGCCTCGTGCGAACGAAGTCTCGCCGCGCCCTGGCCGTGCTCGATGGCGGCCCCGACACATGGGCAGCAGCCACGGGCGCGCCACTGGAGACCGGGCTATGAGCGCAGCAATCGCGGCAGCACCTGCACCCCGCCTAGGGCTACGCGAGAACCTCGCGCAGTTCTCGCTGCTCGTCGGCGTCAACGCTCTCGTCGGCGGCATGATCGGCCAGGAACGAACCGTGCTGCCACTGCTCGCCCAAGACGAGTTCGGACTCACCGCGTTCACCGCGACCCTCACGTTCATAGTCGCTTTCGGAGCGGTCAAGGCCGTCACCAACTTCTTTGCCGGCACACTCTCCGATCGCTACGGCCGCAAGCCGGTCCTCGTCGTCGGCTGGATGATTGCGCTACCGATTCCACTCCTTCTCATCTGGGCACCGACCTGGGGTTGGATCGTGTTCGCCAACGTCCTGCTCGGCATCAACCAAGGCCTGACCTGGTCGACGACTGTGATCATGAAGATCGACCTCGTCGGCCCCGCGAGACGCGGATTCGCGATGGGTCTCAACGAAGCGGCTGGCTACGGCGCCGTCGCCGTAACCGCACTCGCCACCGGCTACATCGCCGAGCACGCCGGTCTCCGTCCCGAACCCTTCTTCCTCGGTGTCGCCTACGCCGGGCTCGGCCTCGGGCTATCGGTGTTCTTCGTCCGCGAGACTCACGCCCACGCCCGCCAGGAAGCCGACAACCACGTCGTCCATAACGAAGCTCACCACGACACGCTCACGACCGGGGAGATCTTCCGCCTGACCTCGTTCCGCGACCGAGCATTGTCGTCATGCTCGCAGGCCGGACTCGTCAACAACCTCAACGACGGACTCGCTTGGGGTCTGTTCCCGATCTTCTTCGCTAATGCAGGCCTCTCCATCGGTCGCATCGGCGTTCTCGTCGCGCTCTACCCGGCCGTGTGGGGGTTCGGCCAACTCTACACGGGTGGACTCTCCGACCGCGTCGGCCGCAAGCCCCTTATCGTCGCCGGCATGCTCACTCAAGCCGTTGCCATCGCCGCGATCGCCGCCAGCGACACCTTCGCGTGGTGGGCGGCAGGCGCAGTCGTTCTCGGTGCCGGTACGGCAATGGTTTACCCGACACTGCTCGCCGCGATCGGAGACGTTGCACACCCAGCATGGCGAGCGCGCTCGGTGGGGGTTTACCGGTTGTGGCGCGACGGTGGATTCGCGATCGGAGCGTTGCTCGCGGGCATCCTCGCCGACGTGATCTCGATCTCCGCCGCGATCTACTCCGTCGCCGCCCTCACCGCCGTCTCGGGCGTTGTGGTCGCCTTGAGAATGTACGAGACTCATCCGCGATGAGTCCATGGCTGCGGTGGGGTGCGATCGCCGCCATCGTGCTGGTCGTCTCATGGTTGGTGTTGATCGTGCTGGCGCGGCGACTGCCACCGGGACTGGCCCGTGATCTCGCACGCTTTCTGCCCGCGTGCGCAACAACCATGAGGCGACTGCGGCGACACCCTGCCGTGCCGCGAATCGCACGATGGGCGGTTGCCTTCGCGTTGATCTGGGTTATCTCACCGATCGATCTGATCCCCGAGTTTCTGCCGGTCATCGGCCCTATCGACGATGTCGTCGTCGTGGTGCTCGTGCTGCGATTCGCGGCTCGTCGCGTACCACACGCCGTGCTGTTCGACGCATGGCCGGGCGAGCCTGCGCTGTTGCAGCGGCTCATCGGCAAACGCGCGGCGACCACCGACGACCCAACTAAGGTTTGACCATGCGACATATGCGACCGCTGGTCATCACGCTTGCAATACTCGGAGTCGCGTGCAGCGATGACGGTGGCGCGGCTTCGACCGCGCCCGCGGCTGCCGACGACACGGAAGCTGGAACAGCGTCGGTGCCCGGCGACATCTGCTCCGTCCTAAGTTCGGCCGACTTCGCGGATGTGGGTTTCACTGTGGTCGTCGACGGCCAAGATGTCAGCGAGAACTTCAACCTCGCAACCACGACAAGTTCCGCCTGCCAATGGATGACCGACGACGACAACATTGCAAGTAGTTGGGAACTCGTGATTGGTAGCGGCGACGCCCAGGCAGCGTTCGACTTCGACCTTTCGTTCGCTGAGCTCGACTCCGTGACAAGTGTGGCGATAGGCGACGAGTCGTTCCTCGTCGATGAGGCGTCATCGCTCGATGCCGCCGATCACGACTTCGCTGCCGGGGTTCGCATCGGCGATGTCTACTTCACGATCTCCACCACCGACGACCGGGGTAGTGACGCCATCGCGGCACTTGCCCAGTTGGTCGCCGATCGGCTCACCACTTAGCGGTGCCATGGGACGGCCGACGATTCGGCCGATGCCGGTATTCAAGGAATCGTCAAGGCCGTCGATAATGAAGGGTGAGTTCCTACCCTGTAGCCGTGCGCGCCAGCGAACCAATCACGCTTGAGCACGTTCCGTGTTGCATCTGTGGTGCGGTCGATGGTGCGCCGGTCGGTGTCGGCGAGGATTTCGAATACCACACCTCCGCGCAATCGTTCCTTGCCGTGCGGTGTCCGTCGTGCGACTTGATCTACCTCGATCCGCGGCCGTCCCTCGCCAGCCTGCCCGTCATCTACCCCGACGACTATCACGCGTTCATGTTCGACGAGGAGCAGTTCGGAATAGTCCACAAGGTGCGCAGCCGCCTGGAGGCACGCCGACTGTTGCGTGCCGGACGCGGGCTTCCCGCCGACGCGCACGTACTCGACGTCGGCTGTGGCGACGGATTCCATCTCGACCTGCTCCGCAAACACGGTCCGTCCGGATGGTTTCTACATGGCGTCGACACCGACGAACGGGCCGCCGCCGCCGCAGGGCGACGCGGACTTGATGTCGAAGTTGGCTCCGTCGAGCAGTCGCGGATCGCGCCAGGCTCAATCGACCTCGCATTGTGCATCCAGACGATCGAACATGTCGCTGACCCGGTTACGGTGCTGCGCTCCATCGGCAATCTGCTCAAGCCAGGCGGACGCCTCTACCTCATCACCGACAACACCGGCTCCCCCGACTTCCGACTCACCAAGGGCCGACATTGGGGTGGTTACCACTTTCCCCGGCATTGGAACCTCTTCAACAAGGCATCACTGCGCAAGCTGGCAGAAGCATCGGGCATGGAGGTCATAACGCTGTCGACTACGACCAGTCCAGTGAACTGGACGTACTCGGTGCGCAACATGCTGGTCGACTGGAATGCACCGTCGTGGCTGGTGAACCGCTTCTCGTTGAAGGCCGCGCCGGCACTCGCCGTCTTCACGGCCTTCGACACGATGTTCACTCTGATCGGTCGTGGCGCGCTGTTGCGAGCGATTCTCGGGAGGCCCCGATGAGCGACAGAACCGCTCCTGTGGTCGTAATCGGCGGCGGCATCGCCGGACTACTGGCCGCCCACGAACTCGCTCGGCACGGTGTTGCCGCAAACGTGTACGAGGCAGGCCCACGAATCGCAGGCATGGCCGCAACCCACACCGACGAAGATGGCTTCAGTTACGACGTCGGTGCCCACTTCGTTACCAATCGATTCATGGCCGCGCTGGGCATGCGGGCAGCCTGCCGTACCCTTCCCCGTTACGGCGAGGTCGTGAGGCTCGGGCCCGATCGGCACCCGCTCTACCCGATCGGCCTCCTGGGTGTACCCCGCTTCGTGCGCAGCGCTATCTGGGAGAAGGTCCGTCGACCCAAGCGCGATCTTCTCGTGGCGGCCGATCGCTTTCGCCGCGATTTCGGGCGAGCCCTTGCCGACGAGGTCGCATTACCTCTTCTCGAGGCCTGGTCCGGCCTCCCCGCCGACGAGTTGTCGTCGAGCGTCATCGACAAGTTGCCAACAAGCTTGGCGAAGACGATTTGGCTGCGTGCTGCGCAGCGCATCACCCGCCGGGCCGTGATGATCGGCTACTGCAAAGAGGAGCCGTCAGCCACGGGTGTTTTCCACGTCTACCCCGAAGGCGGGATTGCCGCGATCTGCGGGCATGTCGCCGATGGCCTTGCCAGCCCCGTGCAGGTGAGTTCGCCGGCGGAGCGGATCTACACCGATGGCGAGCGCGTCATCGGCGCACGCATCGCAGGTCAGGAAATCGAAACCAGCACGGTCATCTCCACCTTGCCGATCAATCGCCTTTCGCAGCTGGTCGAGGGCACTGACCGCCTCGACCGCTTTCGCCGCTTTCAGTTCCGTGGCCTGGTGCTCGTCAACCTCAAGCTCACCGGCCGCCAGTTGCTTCCCGAGGTCATCGTGTGGACGCCGAAGGGTTTCCCGTACTTTCGAGTGACCGAGGCCTCGCTCGCGATGCCGTGGATCGCGCCGGAAGGCAAGACGATGATCCTTTGCGAATTCGGCGCGCAGCCGGGCGACGACGTGTGGTCACTCAGCGATGAAGCCATCATCGAACGCTGCCTCTCTACGATCGGTCCCATGATCGCCGGCGTCCGCGAAAGGTTCATCGGCGCCAGCGTGCTTCGGCAGCCGCTCGGCTATCCGGTCTTCGCGCTCGATTACGAACCAGATCGTGCGTCGCTCGCCACCGAAGGCACCGGCATCGCCGGGCTGCACAGTGTCGGTCGCAACGGGGAGTTCGACCACATCCTGATGGAAGACACGTTCTGGCGCCTGCGCCGCCGCATTCCCGGCATCGCCCAGGAACATCTAAAGGCAACGCACGATCACCACGTCATGTCGCGTCCTCGGTAGCTGTCACTAGTGTGCCCGCGGTGGGCACGATCCGATGTCCTGTCCTGGTCGGGCGTGAAGACGAGTTTGCGCGGGCGGATGCCGCTCTCGCAGATGCGCGATCGGGACACGGCTCCGTCGTCGCCTTCGTAGGCGAGGGCGGCATCGGCAAGACTCGAATCGCCAAAGACCTGATGACTGCTGCTCGCCGACGTGGCCTGCGCGTCGTCGCCGGTCGCTCGACGCTCGAATCCAACGGTGTTCCGCTGCGCCCCTGGGCAGAGGCGCTGATGGCCGGGACACGCGACGTCGAGTGGCCAGCTGGCAACTCCAAGTTGGCGCCCTACCGGGCCGCGTTGGGGATGCTGGTACCACGTTGGCGTGGCGAAGCCTGGTCAACTCCAGCGGAGGCAGCTGTGGTGGTCGGCGAAGCGATCCTGCGCGCGCTCGAACACTTGGCAGGCAGCGACGGATTGCTCGTCGTGCTCGACGATCTGCATTTCGCTGACGAGCAAACGATGCAGTCATTGGGATTCGTCGTCGATCACATTGCCGAAGTTCCGGTGCTGTTATGCCTCGGGCTTCGCGACGAGGGCAATGGCGTCCGCATTATTGCTGCCGTGAACCGCGCCGGGTTCGCCGAAAGCCGTCTTGCGCGTCTCACACCCCCGCAGGTCATGGAGATGGTCGATCGTTGCAGCACAGGCGGTAACAAGTTGGTGGACATAGAGTCGATCGCCGAAGATTCCGAGGGCCTCCCGCTGTTGGTCGAAGACCTGCTTTCCGTCGACGCACCCGGCCAGCGGCCGCGTCGCTTCGCCGACGTAGTTCGCGCACACCTCCAGGCCTTGCCGATTGAGCACAGGCAGGTCGTTCAGGCCGCCGCGGTCTTCGGTGAGCGGATCGATTGGCAGTTAATCGCCGATGCACTGTCCCTAGATGGCGGCATGGCTAGCGAGTCGCTGGCACGGGCAATCGGTGAGGGCCTTTTCGTTCCCGAGGGAGAACACGTTCGCTTCCGACATGCTCTGACCCGGTCGGTGATTGCAGCAGATTTGGTACCCATCAAACGGGCCGAGCTCGCCCTAGCCCTGGCGAACGCTGTTCGGCGAACCCCGGTTGGGTTCGAGGGCGATCTCCTCACCGCTGACCTCTTGGTTGAAGCAGGGCAGGCCGCGGTGGCGAGCGACGTCCTCGCGGCGGCCGGGGAGCGGGCGGAGGCCGCTGGCGAACTCGCCGACTCAGCGGTAGCGCGAGGCAGGGCTTTTCGACTCGCGCGCGATCACAACCTCCCGGGCTCGCTGCAACTTGGCACAAGCCTCGTCCGCGTCGACTTGCAGATCGGTCGCATTGCCGACGCGGTCGTACTAGGTAACGAGTTGCTCACCCGTTCGGATGGAACCAACCGCGAGATCACCTTGGAGTTGCATCTCCTGCTCGCCAAAGCCTGCCTCGATCTGGCGGAGTGGGTCGATGCCGAGGCACACCTCATCACCGCGCGTGGCCTGGCAGACACCGAGATAGTCCTCGCTCAGCTGGTATTGCTCGAGGCGGAGTGTGCATTCGGTGCCGACCGCCCGGGACAACGAGCAGCCGTCGAGCACCAAGCCGAGAAGGCAATCGCGATGGCTCGGCGAACCGACGACGACCGACTGCTTTGCGATGCCTACCTATTCGCGGGCCGGGTTGCGCGACTCCGCGATCTGAACGACGCCGCCGCCGCCCTCGAACAGGCGCTGGAAATTGCCGAGAAAGCGAAACTCTCGGTGCACCGCCTAAGGGTGCTCGACGAACTCGGCACAGTCGAAATGCTGCGCGACGCTCGAACCGATCGGCTCGAGCGTGCGTACAACGAAGCATTGCGCGTGGGAGCATTCGGGTCGGCAGCATCCGCGGGCCTCAACCTCGCTTCTGCCTACGCAATGACGGGGCGGCACAGTCAATGCGCGCAATTGGCAAGCGACGTAGAAGCCTCCGCCGTCCGACTCGGGCTTCGCAACCTTGAAGCTGCCAGTCAACTAACCCTCGGAATCGCGGCCGCGTTCAGCGGTGACCGTGACAAGGCGGAAGTTCACTGCGCCAGAGCTGAACAACTGGCACCGACCGATGGTGACCTCCGCGTAGGGGTCTGGGCGATCGCACACGGCATCGGCGCGCTCATCGACGGTGATCGAATGCGTGCCCGCAGGGCCTTTGCAACCGCTAGGTCACACTCACCCGAACGCCATGCGCGCATCCTCGATGCTTCCCTTGGCCCGAGCATGCTTCTCGACGCGGTAGCAGGTGTCGTTTCGCCCACGGTCTTGCGTGCGGCGTTGGCCGCAGAGGTTCGTGGTGCGCGCTGGTCGCAACTGTGGCTCGGCACCGCTCTAGCCGCCAGTCTGGCCACGGTCGGCGAGCCGGCCGAAGCCGCCGACGAACTCGTGACGGCGCTTGGGTCAGCCGACCGCTATCCATTGTTTGGCGCAATCGCCCGCCGAGTAATCGCCGACACCGCCGTCGCAACCGGCTTCACAGATCCAGTGGATCTGCTGCGCGACGCCGAAGCGGCCTTCACGGCACTGGGCCTTCCCCGGTCGGCCGAGGCGACCCGCGCAATGCTTCGATCGTTGGGTCACGCCGCACCACGCCAGCGACATTCTGCGCCTGCCATTGCCGAGGATCTGCGACGCGCGGGCGTTACCGCTCGCGAAGCCGATGTGCTCGCCTACCTGGGTGAAAGGCGCACGAATCGCGAGATTGCTGCCCAGCTCTACCTCTCACCAAAGACCGTCGAGAAACACGTGGCCGCCCTCGCCAGCAAGCTCGGCGCGGCCAACCGCGTCGAGCTGGCCGACATTGCTCGCCGCCGCCAGCCCGATTGAACGCCCAGAGCCAGGTGCCAGAACGAGGATGGGGGACATTCCCCCATGTGCCGAGGGCGACGGTGGCGCATCATGACGTCACCGGCACCAAAGCGGCTGCCGCTCACAAGAGAGGAAGTTCGATGACCATTGCAGCAGTTTTCACTTTCCCCGGTGCTACCACCGACCAGTACGAGAAGGTGTTCAAGATCGGCGGACCCGCGATCAACAATCAGCCGGCGCGCCAATCGCATGTGTGCTTCGCCACACCCGAGGGCATCACCGTCGTCGACGTTTGGTCCGACGAGGCGTCCTTCGCGGCGTTCGGAGCCATCATCGGCCCGGCCACCGAGCAGGCGGGCCTGATCGGTGGGCCGAGCATCTACCCGGTGCAAGGTTTCATGGCGGCCGATGGGGTACGCCGACCCTGAACGCATCAGTGCCGCGTCGCCCTGTCGGGCTGCCCGTCAACCACTCCGCTGCCGCGCGGTATCGTTCAACGTCCCTACGAAAGGAAGTTTGAGATGAGCACTGCTCCACTAGAACAAGCCATTGCCTCCACCAAGGCGGTCCTCGCCGGAGTCAAGGCCGAACAGCTGGGTGCATCGACACCGTGCGCGTCGTGGAAGGTCTCCGACCTGGTCAACCACATCGTCGGTGGGCAATTCTTCTTCACGACGGTCGCCAAGGGTGAGGAGATGAGCTCAGCGGAAGCGCCCGACTTCTCGGCCGGCGACTTCAATGGCACCTTCGACAAAGCCGCTGCCGACTGCGTTGCCGCCTTCAGCGCTGAGGGTGCGATGCAAATGACGATGCATCTCCCTTGGGGCGACATGCCCGGCCACGCATTCGCCGGTCTCGCCGCGACGGACACCTTCATGCACGGTTGGGACCTCGCCCGGGCGACCGGACAGAAGACCGACCTCAATCCCGAACTGGCCACCGCTCTGCTGGCCGGTTCGCGAATGGGAATCTCCGACGCGTTCCGCGGGCCCGAGGGCGCTCCCTTCGGACCCGAGCAGACGGCGCCTGCCGGGGCAAGTGCCGCCGATCAGCTGGCGGCATTCCTCGGCCGCGTGCTCTGAAGTCGGAAACTTTCCGAAAACCCTCGGTCACCAGGCAACCCGATCGCAAGATTTGCGGTTGCCTGGTGTCATGAAGCGATTTCTCAGCAACTACAAGCTCTCCGTTCCGCTGCTCGCTGTTGTCGTGGGTGGACTCGCCTGGGTGGCTTTCGGCTACTTCGCCATTCAGACGGCGTTCGTAGACGACGAGGTCAACGAGGCGCTTCCCTCGTTCGAAGTCGCGCCCGTCACCAATGCGCCCGACACGACGGTCGCTGTCGATCAGTCGCCAATCCCGACGTCGGAAGCAACGAGCGCACCGACGACTCAGACTCCCCAGGCCCAGATCGTGACCGAAGCGAGTGGAACATTCGTCTCACGTGAGCACCACACGTCGGGCTCAGCGTCGGTACTGGGCGATGGAAGCGGCCGGCGCGTTCTGCGAATCGAGGATCTCGACACCAGCAACGGTCCCGACCTCAACGTCTACCTGGTGAACAGTTCCACGGGCGACGTCTCCGACTTCATCGACCTCGGTGACCTCAAGGGCAACATCGGCGATCAGAACTACGAAGTGCCCGAGGGCACCGACCTCACTCGCTACGACACGGTCGTGATCTGGTGCGTGCGCTTCTCCAGCGCGTTCGGCGACGCCCGGCTGCAGCCCGGCGCGCCTTAACCATCAAGTTCAGGAACTGGTGCGACCGTGACCGGTAGCAGTCGACTGCTGATTGTCACGACCGCGAGGTTGCAGGCACCTGCGATCAGCAACATCTCGCGCAGACCGGTTGCCGAGGCAACCGTGCCCCAGACGAGAGCGCCCGTCGTAACGCCGAGCCACACCATCAACATCGCCAAGGCAGACGCCCTGCCACGAACCCAATTGGGCAGTTGCACCGTGTAGTTGGAGAACAGCGTGCTCAGTGCGCCCATCGACCCGGCACCGCAAAGGAACAACGCGACGGTGCCGACCCACATTTGCGATGCGCCGGCAAACAACGCGATGCCGGCCGACCACGTCACAGAAGCTGCCATCACGGCGCGCGCCGGGAAGCTCGCCGCTCGAATTCTGGGCAACGCCCAGACGGCGACCACAGATCCCACCCCGAGGCCGGCCGAAAGCAGACCGAACCCGGCGGGACCGACGTGCAGTCGATCGCGCGCCACCAAGGGCAACACGGCAGCCAACGCGGCACCAACTGCGGACAGCAGCGCCAGTTGCGCCGCCGCGTGGAGCAGCCCGCGGCTTGCCGATACAAAACGCAGGCCCGTCCGAATCGCGCTTCCGGCCGTCGCGTCGCGCACGTCCGGCTTCCCGGTCGGGCAATACGTGCGGGCCACGACAACGACGCCCACGAATGAAACGGCGTTGAACAAGAACACGGCTCCCGGGCCGGCAGCCCCGATGAGTGCGCCGGCCAGTGCCGGAGCCAAGGCTTGCGCAGCATTGCGCGAGATCGCATCGAGGCCGATCGCCTGCACGAGGTGGCGCTGCCCCACCAACTCCGGAGTGAGCGCCATGAACACCGGCGCAGCCATCGTGAGGGCGATCGACTCGAGGAACGTGCCCACGAGCAGCAGCGCAGGCGTCATCTGGTCCGCGAGTTGAATCGCACCCAGCACTGCCGCCACGGCCAAGGCCGCTAACTGGGTCGCAATGATCAGTCGCCGCCGATCGAACCGATCGGCGAACGCTCCGGCATGCAGTGCCAGCAGGAATCCGGGCACCGCCCACGCCGCCTGCACCAGCCCACTCAAGGTCGGCCATCGAGACATCGTGGTCATCGACCAACCGGCGCCGAGCAGGTGCGTGAAAGTGCCGATGTTGGACACCAGCCCGGCAATCCACAGCGACCGATAAAGCTGAATACGTAACGGCGACCATGGCCCCGGGTTCACTATTACGTTCGTCATCGGCTCCCCCACCGTGCGTAACGGTAGCTTTCAGCCGACATGTCCATGCGCACGCGCCTCCTCCGCCTGCTCGCGTCGTGGGTGCTCGTAGCCATCGGCGTACCGTTGCTGGTTCGAGCCGAGCTGGGAGTCGCCCCCTTCGACGTGCTCAATACCGGCATGCATGCCGCCGTTGGTTGGTCGTTGGGCTTGTGCTTCATCGTCGACGCAATGGTCTTCTTCGCCATCGGTTGGGCACTCGGGGTTCGACCCGGTTGGGCATCATTCGTGGGCACGTTGGTAATCGGCCCGCTTGTGAACGTAATGCTGGCGATCGTTCCGGAACAGCACCGAGTCGCATCGCGTCTCGGATTGTTGGGCGGCGGAATCTTGATCGTCGCCCTCGCAATTTGTCTGGTGGTGACAACTGAGCTCGGCGCCGGGCCGACCGAGGTGGTGATGCTTGGCCTGTTCGGCCGCGGACTCGGCATCGTGCCGTCACGCTGGATCAGCGACGGCGTTCCGTTCGTGATCGGCATGGCGCTCGGCGGCGCAGTCGGACCGGGAACGCTGATCTTCGCCGTCGGGATGGGACCGATGGTGCAGCATGGCTTGTACCTGCTGCATTACGAACCAAGGCGTCTCGCCCCTCGCGGGGCGGACGCTCTCGGCTCGTGAATCAATCAACCGCTAGTTGAGCCAGCAGTTCGGACTTGGTCGACTCGAATTCCTCGAAGGAGATCGCTTCGTCTCCGAACTTCTGATGCAGTTGTGCGAGATCGGCGAGCACGACGTCTTGTGGACGTCGCACCGCAGCCGCACCATCGGCCTCGTCAGCCGAGGACTCGGTAGCGGCTTCCTGCTTCTTCTCGCGCTTCAGAGCGGCCTTTTCCTGCTTGGCGCGCTCTCTGTCGCGCTTGGCGCGACCGTTGCTGCTCAGAGCGGGCGGACGTTCTGTGCTTCTTCGCCCTTGCGGCCCGGGGCCACATCGAACTCGACGCTCTGACCCTCGACGAGTGACTTGTAGCCCTCGCCCTGGATCTGCGAGAAGTGCACGAACACATCTTCGCCCTGCTCACGGGAGATGAACCCGTAACCCTTCTCAGCGTTGAAAAACTTGACTGTACCTGTGGCCATTTTGGGCCCTCACTTCTTTGACGTGGGACCCACCAAACTGGAAACCCCTTGAGGCACCAATTCTAGCCACCGATTCGATGGTTCACTCACAGCGCGGCAATGATCGCACCCGACCCCACCACAACCAGCAGCGCGGCCGCGATGATCGCAAACCGTCGGTCGCCGACCGACCACCAGTGAACTCCTAGCGCCGCTACTCGCAGCAACGGAACGGCGACGATCACGGCGACTGATATTCCGGCCGCCACGGTACCGAAGTTGCCACCGACGATCGCGCCCACCAGCGACGTCAGCAACACGAGTGCGCTGGCAATGCGCAACGTCGGAGCCACTCCTGCGATCGGCGAGTCCAAGCGCGCCGCGTCGTGCCGGTCGTTCATGCTCGAACCACCTTCATGCCCGAACGACCAGTACGACGGCAACGACTACCAGCGCGGCACTCAGGAATCGTCGCACGTGCGCCGGCCCTAACCGCGATTGCACCGCGGAGCCAACTGTGGCGCCGACAATGCTGCCGGCACAGATAGTGGCACAGGACAGGAGGTTCAGCCGGTCCTGCAGGGCAAACACGATCAGACCAGCAGCAGACGTGACACCGATCGTGAACGTAGTGGTCGCCGCCGCGACGCGAACGGGAACGTGCATCACCTCGCTGGTCGCCGGTGTCTTCACGAATCCGCCGCTGGCACCGGAAAGCCCCGCCAGAATCCCCGCCACACCGAACAGGGCAGCACCAGATGGCAGACGCTTGGCCCGATACGGAACGAAGCCGTCGGCGAGTTGATAGACCCCCGACAATGAGCCAAAGTGCTCGCCGACATCCCCGCTGGTAAGGCCCTCTGCGGGGAGGTTCCGAATGCCCTTGCGCTTCGCGCTCAAGACGCCGGCGGCGAATGCGACCGCTGCCAGAACAAGCTTTAGCGCTCGATCGCTGGCGAGTCCGCTCGCTAAGGCGCCCGCCACGGCACCTCCGCTGGCGAACAACTCGGTTGTGATGCCAAGCCGGTGATTGACAAGTCCGGCGGACAACTGGCGCGCGCCGGCAGCCGACGACCCAGCGGCCACGGAGACCAACCCGAGCGGCGCTGCCGCCCGCGGCGTCGTCCCGGTCAACACCAGGAACGGCACCAGTAGAACCGCCCCACCGAGGCCGCCGACGGCACCCACTGCCGAGGTCACGACCGCAAGAGCAAACTCGGTCCAGTTCACGATCCGCCGATATTGCGATGGAACATCTGGCAAAGTCTGCCAGCGACCAGAACCACCACCGCAATCGTGTGGACGCTTGCGCGCACTCCTACAGTGACGGAATGGCTTCGACGAGACCGATCGAACTCCGCAGCGACAACTGTGCCGGCGTCGCGCCTGAGATCCTGGCCGCCATCGAATCCGCCAATACAGGATCAGCGTTGGCTTATGGCGGCGACGCGATCACGACTCAGCTCGGCGAACTCACCCGCGAGGTCTTTCAGGATCCGGAGGCGAGGATCTTCCCAGTCCACACGGGTACCGCCGCCAATTCACTGGCTTTGTCTGCGCTTTGTCCTCCGTGGGGAAGCGTGCTGTGTCACGAGACTGCTCACATCTTCGTCAATGAAGGCGGCGCGACATCTATGTTCGGAGCCGGTGCCGTGATGCGCGGACTCAGCGGATCCGACTTCAAGTTGCATGTCGAGCAGATTCAACACGCGTTCGACACCGCGTTATGGGACGACGCTCACTTCTCCCAGCCGTCGGTTCTCTCGATCACCTGTCCGACCGACTTCGGGACGTTGTACACGCCGGCGGAGGTGAAGACCCTCGCCGACCTGGCTGCTTCGCGAAAGCTGCGCATGCACCTGGATGGGGCCCGACTGGCCAACGCGCTCGCAGCCCTCAAGTGCACACCAGCCGATCTCACCAAGCGCGCCGGCGTAAATGCGTTCTCCTTGGGTGCAACCAAGAACGGAGCACTCAGTTGCGACGCGATCGTGAGCTTCGACGCGCAGGCAAGCGACCAGTTGTTCTATCGGATCAAGCGTGCGGGCCAAGTCGCCAGCAAGATGCGATTCCAGTCAGTTCAGTTGGTGGCTTACATGACTGACGGCCTGTGGTTGCGGCTGGCACAACGCGCCAACGAAGCCATGCAGCTCTTGGCAACCGGTCTGCGAAACCTCGGCACCCAACTGGTCGCCGATCCGCAAGCCAACATGTTGTTCGCTCGCGTGGGCCAGCCTGCGCTCGATCGCCTGGCAGCCGCCAACATTCTCTTCTACCCAATGGGCGATGGGGTGCTGCGATTCGTCACCAGCTTCCAGACCACCGACGAGGACGTCGCGGAAGTGTTGCGACGAGCCGAGATTGCGCTCAATCCAAGCTGAACTGGGCGGCGCAGCGCGTGCTGTACGGCGCGAGGTAGGTATTGACAACTTCCTTGTGCCGCGGATGATCGCGGTAGACCAGGTAATCACCGATGTCGGCGAAGGTTGCGGTGACGACGTAGTCGTAGTTGGTGACCGCGGTGCCCAGATCGGGCCCGTGCTGATACGACACGATCTCGGGAATCAGTCCCGGAAGTTGGTCGAGTGCATCCCCGGCCGCGGAACTGTGCGCATCGCCGACACCTTCGTTCCACTTCAAGAGCACCACATGTCGAATCACTTCTGGCTCTCCAGTCGCAAAGCAGTGAGTCCGCGTATTACGAAGTTCGGATGATACGTGGGTGTCTCCGCAAGCGCGAGCGTCGGGAAGCGCTCCGCGAGTCCGGCGACGGAGACCTCGATCTCCTGGCGGGCCAACGGTGCTCCCACGCAGAAATGGATTCCGCCACCGAAACCGATGTGGGCGGTGTCGCCGCGAGCGATGTCGAATAGATCGGGGTTGTCGAAGCGCCGCGGATCGCGTTGGGCCGAGCCAAACAGCATCGCGATCTCGTCACCCACTTCGATCGGTTGGCCCGCAATCACGACACCGTCTTCGAGTGCCCACCGTTCGAACAGTTGCAGCGGCGAATCCCACCGCAGCATCTCCTCGACGGCGACCCGCGGCGCCACTTCTCCCCCAGTCACGCGTTGCCACTCGCCCTCGTGGGAGAGAATCGCGCGCATACCGTTACCGAGCGTGTTGACGGTTGCTTCGTGGCCGGCCTCCAGCAAGACCATCGTGGTGGAGACGATCTCGTCCTCGGTCAAGACATCGCCCTCGTCCTCGACGGCAACAAGCGCGGAAACCAGCAGATCATCTGGTTGAGCGCGCTTCTTCGAAATCAGCGACTTCGTGTAATCGATGTACTCGGCGGCGGCACTGTTGGCGCCCTCGCGTATGGCATCTGTGGTACTCAGTTCGTACATCTTCACGATCGCGTGCGACCAGTCGAGTAGCAGCTTGGTATCGGTACGCGGCACACCGAGCATCGAACAGATGACGGCCACCGAGAACGGTTGTGCGTAATCACCGAGCAGCTCGAAGGTGCCCAGGTCACGACAATGGTCGAGCAACTCGTCGGCGAACCCCTGCACGGTCGGACGCATGGCTGTCACCGCCCTCGGGGTGAACACCTTCGAGACCAACCGGCGAATGCGCGTGTGATCCGGTGGCTCAAGGCATAGAAGCGACCACCGTTCGTGCTGCTGGAATGCCGCCCAGCGCGCGTCCGGCTCCGCCCGACGGAGCTGTGCGTGCGTATAGAGATGGCTGTAACTGCGACCAAGTCGACGATCGCGCAGACACTCGTAGGCATCCGCAAAGCGGGTCAGCGTCCATTGGCCCGTGCGTTCATTCCGGAAGATGGGCGTGGCCTCGCGTAGTTCATTGAGTACCGGGTACGGGTCGGCGATGAAGCCCGGATCGTCGACATCGAATCGTGCGATCACGTTCTCCAGGCTCATGGCACTTGCCTCGCTTCCACATACGTATCCTGGCACGACAAGTCGTAGCAGAAACGAGTCCGATGTCGGCGACGCACCCTCACTTTGCCCAACCGTTGCGGCTGCGGCACGTCACGCTGCGTAACCGCATCGTCTTCGGCGCGCATACCACCAACATGAGCGAGGGCGGCCTTCCGGGCGCCCGCCATCTCGGCTACTACCTCGAGCGCGCTCGCGGAGGGGCAGCGATGATCGTCGTCGAACCTGTGCCCGTCCACGCGACGGCAGTTCTCACCCGCGGCAACTTCCGCCACAGCGACGACGCCGTGATTCCGGGCTTCCGCGCCATCACCGACGCATGCCGAGCCGAGGGCGCCGTAATGATCCAACAGCTGTACCACGTCGGCCAGCACGGCGACTTCGACAACAGCTATCAACCGTCGTGGTCGCCTTCGGGGCTGCCGTCGTACCACGACAACGACGGCAGCCACCAAATGACCGAGGACGAAATCGAGGAGATCATCGCGGCCTTCGTCGCCGCCGCCGACCGCGCCAAGAGGTGCGGATTCGACGGGGTCGAATTGTTCGCTGCCTACAACAGTCTGATCGATCAGTTCTGGCTCGGCTGGTCGAACCGTCGAACCGATCGTTGGGGCGGCTCGTTCGAGAACCGGATGCGGTTTTCGAACGACATCATGCGGCGTATTCGCGAACTGGTCGGTGACGACTTCGTCATCGGCCTAGCAGTGAGCATCGACGCAGGCGTGCCAGCCGCGTTGCAGATCGACGAACTTTGCGAGATAGCGGCCTGGCACGACGAGCGTCGGCTGATGGACTACATAACCTGCGGAACCGGAAGCTATTTCAGTTTCGACAAGATCATCCCTACCTACCAACAGCCCGACAAACTCGGCGTCCCGTACGCAGAACGCCTCAAGCTGGTCGTGCACAACGCCAAGGTGCAGGCGGAGAGCCACGTGCGCACAGCCGAGAACGCCGAGGCCGTCATTGCAGCGGGTCAAGCCGACTTGGTGAGCATCGTACGCGGCCAGATTGCGGACCCGTACCTCGTCGAGAAGGCGCTGACCGGTCGAGCCGACCAGGTGCGCGAGTGCATTTCGTGCAACCAGATGTGCTGGGGTCGTCGCTCGCGCGACTACTGGATCTCGTGTCTTGTCAATCCTTCCGTGGGCCGCGAATTCGAGTGGGGCGGCGACACCTTCGAACGAGCTGCGCATCCACGGGCGGTTCTGATTGTCGGAGCGGGACCAGCGGGTCTCGAGACAGCGCGGGTGGCCGCCGAGCGCGGGCACCGAGTAACCATTGCTGAGGCCGGCCCCGAAGTCGGCGGTGCCTTCCGGTTGGCCGGGCTCCAGCCACGCAGAGCGCAGATAACCGACCTGATCGGTTGGTACGAGCGCGAGTTGCAGCGACTCGACGTGCGAGTTCTGGTCAACAACCCGATGCTCGCCGACGACATCATCACCGCCAAGCCCGACGTGGTTGTGATGGCAACCGGTTCGCAGCCCACCGGCACCGGCTTTCAGCGGCAGTTGCCGCTGATGGCAGAGCTGCCCGGCATCGACCATTCCAATGTTTGTTCCATCGAGGACATCATGTCTCACCGGTTTCGACCCGGGTCACGAGTGATAGTTCTCGATGACACGGGTGATTGGCGTGGCGGAGGCACCGCGTGGCACCTAGCCGAACGCGATCACAAGGTCACGGTGGTCACGCCCTACCCGATGGTTGGTTTCTGGGTTCAACGCACAGCCGGTGACTATGAGCTTCGTGCCCGGCTCGCGCGTTTGGGCGCCGACTGGCTCACAGAGTCTGCGATCACGGAGTGGACCGGCTCGGCCGCGATCGTGCGCAACCTGCTTGACGGGAGCGTGCAGAGCATTGCAGCCGACGCGCTGGTGTTGGCAACCACCAATACTTCCGAAACGGACGTTGTAGATGAGTTGACGGCGCTCCTCGGCGCTGCCGATGTCGGGCGGCAGCTGCCGGAGGTTCATCTCGCCGGTGACGTTGTCGCCGCGCGCTCGGCGGTGCATGCGATCTACGAAGGGCGTTCGCTGGGCATGCGTCTCTAGTCGGTGGTGACCGTTACTTCACCGGAAACACGACTGCACACTTACGTGGGCCGCGAACCTGGCCGCCGGCCCATGTGACCGACTCCGGGTCGGCGAGCGCGAATTGTGGAATCCGCTCGAGCCATGTCTGAAGTGCGACACGCAATTCGAGGCGGGCCAGATTCGAACCCGCACACCGATGAATTCCAGCACCGAATGCCACGTGCCGATTGACTTGCCGATCGAGGATGACCTGTTCGGGTTGGTCGAACTGCCGAGGATCGCGATTGGCAGCAGGAAAGGCCATAAGTATCCGGTCACCGGCGTGCATGGGGCATCCCTGGAACTCGACGTCGCGGTCGACAATTCGCGCCATCGTCACCGGCGCGTACACGCGCAACAGTTCTTCGATGGCGGTAGGCCACAGGTCGGGCTCGGCGACCAATCGCGCGCAATGCTCGGGATTCTGGGCGAGGTGCCACAGCGAGGCGCCAATCGCCGACCAGGTGGTGTCGACGCCGGCAACGAGCATCAGATTGCACACTCCGTGCACGTATTGCTCGGGTACCTTCTCGCCGTCGACCTCGCTGTTCAACAGCGTGGTGATCAAGTCGTCGTCGCGCGGGTTCGCCTTGCGGTCGTCGATCTCGGCTCGGAAGTAGTCGAGAATCTTCATCCGCGAGGCGAATCGCACCTTGGCATCGGTGAGGCCGACCTCCAGCACACCGCGCACCCACGACGTGAACTCGTCGGACATTTCGGTCGGAACGCCGAGCATCGTCGCGATCACGCGCACAGGGATTTGCTGCGCGTAATCGGCGGCGGCATCGGCGGCGCCAACGCCGGCAAAGCCGTCGATCAGTTGATTGCACAGGTCGCCAGTGCTTTGCTCGTACTTGGCCACGGCCTGGGGTGCGAAGAACGGCAGGATCAGACGTCGGTGCCAGTGATGTTCCGGCGGGTCACTGCTGATCGGTGGCGCGGCGACGCCGCCGTAGGCACCTTCGAACTGCATCTGCGGCGGTGGAGTTACAAGGATAGAGCGCGACGTGAACAGGTCGTGCTCGTGGGCCATGGCGACGATATCGACATAGCGAGTGGGCAGCCAGGAACCACCCCAGCGTTCGGTCCGCGCGATCGGGCACGCTGATTCGCGGATCTCGTCGATCACAGGGAAGGGGTCGATGAGATACTGGGGATCGAAGATGTCGAAGTCGGTGTGCGGATCAGTGCTGGTCATCGGTCGGTCAGGGTGCCCTTCAAATCGAGTCTTGTTCGATGGTGATCGCGCCCTCGGGGCAATTGCCCGCGGCGCGCATTGCCTTCGAGTGCTGATCTAAGGGCACATCCCCATCGACAAGCAACACCGCATTGCCGTAATCGTCGCTACCGAACAGTTCCGGCGCGGCAATAGCGCACATCTGGTGCCCGTGGCATGAATCAGCATCGAGTCGGATTTTCACAACGGCAAGTGTCGCGCAAACGTCAGCCCATCACTGTGCCCGAAGTGTGACTTTTCTCGCGCAAGCGCGAGAAGGCCGCCAGGTTGATTTCACGTCCCGTCCGGGGTCCGTGGAATTGCACGGGATGATGGTCGTGGTCGTGCCCGCTCGCTTCGGCGTCGATGATGTCGCGCATGAACTTGCCAACGATCGGCGCGTTCTTGAACTGGTTGCCACTGGTACCGCACGCCATGAAGTAGCCGGGGAGATCGCTCTTGTCGTAGATCGGAACCCAGTCGTCGGCGACGTCGTACAGCGCTGCCAGCCCCACAGGTCGATGCGGCACGCCCAGCACAGGCACCCGCCGGGCAAGTCGCATCATCGATACCTCGAATTGCTCGACCGTCGGATTCGCTTCGTAGTGGTCGGGATCATCGATCCAATGGAGTTCGTCGCACTCCGGTTCGGTTCCCCCGACCAGCCACGTGCCGCCAATGTGCGGACGGATGTATTGGCCAATGTCGAGGTCGGTGACTGCGGGGAGCCCGTCCTCAAGCCGGAGCCCGCTGGGGGCAGTGACGGTGAAGACTTCCTGCCGCAATGGCCGATTACGGATTCGCATGCCGTCGGCGACGCCGGCCATGCGGTTGATCAGGCTCGAGTGCGGGCCCCCGACATTGACCACCACCGGCGCATTGATGACTTCGCCGCTCGCGAGCACCACACCACCCACTCGCTCGCTCCCCAGTTCGGTTCGCCGATCGATGCTGACGACCTGCTCACGGAATCGGAACTGCGCCCCATGCAGGCGGGCCGCGAACGCAAGGTTACGCGCGGCCAACATCGGGTCGTCGATGAATCCCGATTCCGGCTCCAATATGGCGCTGAGTTCGGTGGCGGCATCCTCGCCGAACTCAGGATCGTCGATCAGTTTCGGCGGGTAGTAGCAACCGAGGTCAACCCCGGGGAGCAAGTCGTGAAGCCCGGCAGGGCTGACCACCGTGTACTTGATACCGACGTCGTCCCACAGCTGTTTGATTCGTTCGCTGCCATCGCCAGGCGTCTCGAAGATGCACATGCCAGTACGCACGAACCGCGCCATGCCGTCGGGGTCGACCACGCCGAGGTGGCCTTCCCAGTCGTGCCACATAACGGCTGCTTCCCAAGCGGTGAGCACCGAATCGAGCGTGGAGTAGCTGAAGCGGATGATCGAGACCGACGAGCTGGTGGAACCCGCTCCAGCGGAGGGGCCCTTGTCGACCACGACTACCTTGCGGCCCCCGCGAGCCAGCTCCAATGCAACCGACGACCCGATTACGCCGGCACCGATCACAACAGCGTCGACCGTGTCGTTCATGAGATCGCCGCGCCAAACAACCAACCGACCAAGCTCGTGGCACCCATCGCCAGCGCGCCGCCGATCAGTACTCGTCTGATCGGACGCAGAGCAGGTGCTCCGGCTGCACGCGCACCCACATAGCCGAGCACGATCAGTGCCATCGCCGACAACACACCGATCGCCGGGACGCGCATCGAGGCTGATGCCAAGGAGGTGGTGATCAGAGGCACCGACGCGCCAACCGAGAACGCGAGCGCCGAACTCCATGCCGCCAGGAATGGCCGCGCCAGGTCGTCGCGCGAGATACCCAACTCGTCGCGCAGGTGCGAACCCAGCGCATCGTGTTCCGTGAGTTGCACCGCAACTTCGATGGCAAGTTCCCTCGACAGTCCCTTGGCCTGGTAGTTCGCCGTCAATTCCTCGAGTTCGAGATCTGGTTGGTGGGCGAGCTCCCACATCTCGCGAGCGATGTCGCTGTGCTCGGAGTCGCGCTGCGATGACACCGAAACGTATTCACCGATTGCCATTGAGACTGCACCTGCCACCAGCCCGGCGAGGCCGGCAGTCAGCAAGGCGTCGCGGGTGGCGTCGGCGGCCGACACTCCCAGTAACAGCGCGGCAGTGGAGATGATGCCGTCGTTGGCACCGAGCACCATTGCTCGCAGCCACCCGATGCGGTGGCCGGAATGACCTTCGCTTGCCAACATACGGCCGATCCTACAGAGGGCGACTGGTCGGGTTGAGGGTCGAAAGTCTCTAACTCACATGGCGGTCGGGCAGAATCTGTCTGATGACCGAAACGGCTGCCGACTCAAATCTCACCGACCCCAGGCCGGCCGACACAGCTCTGGAGAATCGCGTGCGAGCCGCATTGCTGGCCACCGGTGAACCATTCGAGATCATCGCCTGTGACCCAGCGCTAGCCGACACCGCCGACTTCTGCGCGGCCTACGGCTACTCGCCCGACCAGAGTGCCAACACGATTGTCGCGATCGGGAAGTCCGACCCCCCGGTCTTTGTCGCTTGCATAGTGCTGGCCACGACGCGACTCGACGTCAACGGATTGGTTCGCCGACGTCTGCAGGTGCGCAAGGCTTCGTTCGCTCCGGCCGATGAGACCGCTGCGATTACCGGCATGCGGATTGGCGGGGTCACCGCGTTCGCCCTTCCTCCCACACTGCCGATCTGGGTCGACAGCGAGGTAACTCGCAGAGAGCGCCTGATTCTCGGTGGAGGCAGCCGCTCGATCAAGATCCTCTGCCCGCCCCGCACGTTGCTGGCGATGCCGAATGCAATTGTTGTCGACGGCCTGGCCAACCCCGTCGTCGCCGACCGGTAGTGACTAACGTCGACTCCATGCCCAAGGCTTTGCTGCATCCGTTTGCCAAACCGACCCGCGAAGACTTCGTGCGCATCGTGCGCGGAGACGGAGCCCTGCTGTACACCGCCGACGGGCAGGAGTTGATCGACGGGATGGCCAGCCTGTGGTACTGCGCGATCGGGCACGGCCGCAAGGAGATGGCCGAGGCGATCGCCGGTCAAGTCGCCACGCTGGAGGCATACTCGTGTTTCGACCCGTTCACCACCGATCCCGCGGAGGAACTCGCCGAAACGCTGCGCGAGATCGGGCCGATGCCCGGCGCTCGAGTCTTCTTCACCGACTCTGGCAGCGAAGCCATCGACACGGCGATGAAGTTGTCGCGCATGGCGCACGTGCAGGCCGGCGCAGGTCATCGCAAGCTGATCATCTCGCTCACCCGTGGATTTCACGGAACGGCCTACGGGGGTACGAGTGCGCAGGGTATTGCCCCCAACCGCGAGAACTTCGGACCGTTCGTCGATGATGTCGTGCAAGTGCCGGCAGCCGATCTGGAAGCGATGGCAACGCTGATGGTGCAGCGTGGCAGCGAGGTCGCGGCGATCATTGTCGAACCGGTGCAGGGTGCCGGTGGCATCTACCCGTCGCCCGACGGATACCTTCAGGGTCTGCGCAAGCTCTGCGATCAACACGGCGCCTATCTCGTGTTCGACGAGGTGATCACCGGATTCGGTCGCCTTGGAAGCTGGTTCGCGGCTCACCACTACGGCGTCGAGCCCGATCTGGCAACCTTCGCCAAGGCTGTCACGTCCGGATACCAGCCGCTCGGCGGTGTGTTCATCGGCCACAAGCCGACCGCGGCGCTGGAGTCGAATCCCGACTTCTTCCTACGCCACGGCTTCACATATTCAGGCCACACCACAGCCTGCGCGGCCGCCCTGAAGAATCTTGAGATCATCCGCCGTGAAGAACTGGTCGCGCGGGCCAAGCACATCAGCGATCGATTCTCGTCGGGGCTCGCCGCGCTCGCCGCCGATGGCATCATCGATCATGCGCGTTTCCTGGGGGCGATGTTCGCCGCCGGTCTGCGACCGGATCAGAACGCAATGGTGATGCGCGACACGATGCTGAGCAACGGTGTCATCTGCCGCGCGCTCAATACCGACTCACTGGTCTTTTGCCCACCGCTGGTCACGACCGACGCGCAACTCGACCGCATCGTCGACGCCGTGGCCATCGCGGCCCGCTGACCGCTGGGATCAGCCGACTGGTTGCGCGTTTGCCTGGGCGGCAGGCTGGCTGGCGGATTGACGCTTGCGCGCCATTACGCCCAGAACCGCTCCCAGCACAAGACCGGCCAGCGGCAATATCGTGACCACGACGCTGTTCAGCGGCAGGATGCCGAACAGCACCAGATCGGCCGCGACGAAGAACAGTAGGAACATTCCCAGAACCGCACTTGCGACGATTCTTCCGTACGACATCAGAGCACCCTCCTGAACAGTGGACGAAGAGTCAGAGCCACACCCAGCCCGGTTACAGCGGTGCCGCCGAGGCTGATAAGGGTGACCGGCGAATCGAAGGGACCGCCGTCGATTTCCAGCGTGGCCTTGCCCGAACAGCTGCCGTTTTCATCGTTGTGCTCACCGGACACGACAATTTCGACACCGGCGGGTACCAGCGATGGCAGGTCGTACTCATGGCTGCCGGAGTTGCTCGTCGTTTCGCTGTCACCACTCCATGAATCGACCTCGACCTCACCAAACGGTGGCGGTAATTCCACCCACACTGAGCCGCTGTACTCGCCGGGAGGGCCAGCAACAGAACCTTCCCAGTTCACCGTGTCGCTACGCGGGATCGTGAACACGCCGTTGTCGGTTTCGGCGACAACTATCAGACCGTCCTCGACCCAGACTCCGGATGCAGCACAACCGTCGGTTCCGGGGATGTCGGCCATCGCCTGCGATGCAGAGCCGATGACCAGGATCCCGAAGGCCAGCCCGGCCACCGGCAGATACCTGAACTTCATGGCACCCCTCCTAATCGGGCGCTCGCCCAGAGCGCATTCTTATCCTGCACCGTACACGATCGACTGTAAAGGCCCGGAGAGGCCTGCGACGCGCGTAACCGCGAGACAACGTCACAAGAAGCCCACCGTTGCGGTGGACTCCGTGTGACATCGCGCTCAATGCGGGCGTTGCAACGACCGGCGGACAGTCTCCACTACGTGGACCGGATCGTCGATGACGTCCGCAGTGGTGAACTCGAGCACGACGAGGCCGCGTTGCTGGAGCGCGTTGCACCGGCGAGCGTCCTTGCGCCGATCGGCGTCGGATGCGTGGCCCACCCGTCCACTGACCTCGACTACAACTCGCTCGGCCTCGAACAGGAAGTCGACTCTTATCGCCCGTGTCCTGTTGCTTCGGAAGGAGACCTGGGTTTGCGGGCGCCGAATGCCCGCGACCCGGAGCAATCGCAGGAACCGGCGCTCGAGCACCGATTCGCCGCCGGAGTCGAGCAGCAGTTCGCGGAGAACGGCTAGGCCCCGGCGCCCGGGCGCCGCGGCCATGCTTCGCGTCAGGGTCGGAACGGATGTCCACCGGTGGCGAATCCCGCTATCGATGGCCCGCTCCAACTCGCGGGCGGAAGCGCCCGCGGCGGCGAGATCGGCGATGGTGCGCGAAACGGTGGTCACTTGCACACCTCGACGAACCAGAAAGTCCCCACGCGGCCACTCGACGACTGTTCGCGCCGCAGGCCCTCCCTTCGATCGCCGGTGTCGCGGCACGACGAACTCCACGCCCTCAACGCTCTCGAATCCATCGAGACCCCACCATCTGGCCGCAGCTCGACCAGCCAACGCGGCCTGCTTGCCGAGCCACATCGCTCCCGCTCTCACTCGCAGTTCCCAAGTCTCGGGCGTGGCCCTGTGGCGCCACACTGACGGCAGCATCGGTAACCACTGTCCTTCCTCAACTCGCCGGACCCACTGCCGCGACGTCAGCCCGGCAGCTCGGATGTCGTCGTTTCCAACAAGGAAGTGGTTGGCAGCCGCCAATTCGAACAGGGCGTGATCCTCGACTCGCATGCAAATACTGGGCACGAAAGCAATCGAGAAGCGGCAAACCGAGCCATCCACCTATTCCGGGGACCGATGTCACAAGAATCCCACCGTCGCGGTGGATTCCGCGTGACATCGCAAGGCGTGCGGGGGTGGCGTTCCCTGGCGTCAGCTAGTCGTTGACGAGCAGATCGATAAGGCTGCTCGTGTCCCAGCGACGTCCGCCGCGGGCAATCACCTGCGCATAAAACTGGTCAATCAGCGCAGTGGTCGGCAGGCGAGCACCGTTGCGATTGGCTTCATCGAGCACGATGCCCAGATCCTTGCGCATCCATTCGACGGCAAACCCGAAGTCGAACTCGCCGCGCACCATTGTGCGACCTCTGTTCTCCAGCTGCCAGCTTTGTGCGGCTCCGTGCTTGACGACGTCGATGACTGCTTCAGCGTCGAGTCCGGCTTTCACCGCGAAGTTCAAGCCCTCGGCCAACCCCTGCACGATCCCCGCAATCAGAATCTGGTTCACCATCTTGGTGGACTGGCCCGCGCCGGCTGTGCCCATCAGCGCGCACGCCTTCGCGTAGGCGGCCATGATCGGCTTGGCGAGCGTGAAGTACGCCTCGTCATCGGCACCGCACATGATCGTGAGCTGTCCATTCTCGGCACCAGCCTGGCCGCCAGACACCGGCGCGTCGACGAAGCCGACACCGAACTCGGCGGCAGCCTCGGCGAGCTCCTTGGCAACTTTCGCCGAAGCCGTGGTGTGATCGACGAGCACTGCGCCGGCCTCGGCACCTGCCAACACACCGTCGGGGCCATAGACGACATCGCGCACATCGTTGTCGTTACCGACGCAAAGAAAGACGAACTCCGCACCTTCGGCCGCCTCGCGCGGAGTTGGAGCCGCGCGATTGCCATAGAGCGCAACCCATGCCAGCGCTCGATCGGGAGTGCGGTTGTAGACCGTCACCTGGTGGCCAGCGGCGGCTAGATGGCGGGCCATCGGCGCACCCATGACACCAAGACCAACGAATGCGGCAGAACTCATTGCGTCAGTCTTGCCGGTGGCGTCAACCCATTCATAACGGGGTCAAGTCAAGTCTTCGGTAGTCAACGGGTTGAACGCACGAGGCTGGCGATCAACTCGTCGATGATCGTGGTTGGAGTGTTCGGATGCAAGAAAACGAGTCGACCGATCGGCTCGCCGCGATAGGTCGTGGGGGCCACGAAGGCGATGCCGGCGCGCAACAAGTCGGCTGCCCAGGCGCTCCACTCGCCGGCTCCCCACCCATTGCGGCGGAACAGGACAACGCCAAGCTCAGGTTGCATCACCAATTCGGTGACTGCGCAGTCCTCCAACGCGGTAGCCATTCGTTTGGCCATGTCGAGCCCACGTCGAATAGCTTCCCGGTGGGCATCGAGTCCGTGCAGCGCCAGCGCGAACCAAATCGGCAGGCCGCTCGATCGACGAGTTAGCTGGTAGCCGAGGTCGCACGGGTTGTAAAGGTCGTCCCCAGTTCGCAGTATGTCCACGTACGGCCCATGTTGCGTGTGCACCGCACGCGCCAGGGCGGGCTGCTTGTAGACCAAGGCACACGACCCGGCCGGCGCGAACATCCACTTGTGCGGGTCGACGATGAACGAATCGGCGCGCTCGATGCCATCGAATCGCGAACGAAGCTCAGGCAGAAGCATCGCGGTCAACCCGTAGGCGCCGTCGACGTGGAACCAAGCGCCGAGCTCAGCCGCGACATCGGCGCACCCATTCAATTCGTCCACGACTCCTGCGTTCGTCGACCCGCCGGCGGCAACGACGGCGGCAACGTCGCGTCGATCGCCGACGGTTTCCCGAATGGCGGCGGCGGTCAGTCGGCAGTCTGGGCCGGTGGGCACGTCAAGCGCCTCCAGTCCAAGTAGATGCAATGCGTTGTCAACCGACGCGTGGGCGGTGTCCGCAACGACGACCACCCGGCGACCGTCGGCTTGCTCTCGGGCGACGGCCAGCGCCGAAAGGTTACCGATGCTGCCGCCACTCATGAAACAGCCGGCGGCACCTGCGGGCATGCCCGCAGTGCGGATCAACAACTCGATCACTTGGTTTTCAGCAGCAATCGCGCCCGCGCCCTCGAACCACGACTCAGAGCCGAAATTCGCTGCGCTGCACACGGCATCCATCCAAACGCTGGCGACGGAAGGCGAGAGCGGAATGAACGCGAGGAATCGGTCGCTGTCGACACCAATATTCTGCGGGGCGACCACTTCGCTGAACATCTCCCAAGCGTCGGCAACGCCTAGACCCTGATCGGTGATGCACTCGGCGAGCTTCCGGTCGAGCCAATCTTTGTCGCCGATGACTCCGACTCCGGTGCCGGCAAGCCGTTGCCGAATCCATCCGATCGCCCGCTCGTCGAGATCGCCGGCGGAATGTTCGCGGCCGTGAAGCGTTCCTGCTTTCGCTGAAGCCACGGAATTACTCGGGAGTTACGTAGGCCGCTGTGATACCACCGTCGATGATCAGCGACTGACCCGTCATCCAACTCGACTCGTTGCTCGCCAGGAACAGCGCACCGTTGGCAATCTCGACCGGCTCACCGAAGCGACCCATTGGAATGTGCACCAACCGACGATTGCGCTTGGCGTCATCGCTGAGAAACTTGGCCAGCAGCGGGGTCATGATCGGCCCTGGGCAAAGCGCGTTGGCGCGCACACCTTGGCGGGCGTAGATCACGGCGATCTCACGCGTCATCGCCAGCACCGCGCCTTTCGACGCCGTGTAAGCGACCTGCGGGGTGGCAGCGCCCATGTGCGCTACGAAGGAGGCCACGTTGATGATGCTGCCGGCTTCACCACTGGTTCTCGCCGAGGCCTGCATCGCTGGTATTGCAAACTTGCAGCCGAGCAGCGTGCCGAGCACGTTGATGTCCATCGTCTTCTGGTACGTCTCGACGCTGGTGGTGACGGGATTGTCGTCGTCGCCGAGCATCACGCCGGCGTTGTTGTACAGCACATGCAGACCGCCGTATGTCTCAACGGCGAAGTTGATCGCATTCTCGACCGAGGCCTCGTCGGTGACGTCGCATCGAACGAAGCTGGCCTCGCCGCCGGCCGAGCCAATCGCCTCGATCGCCTCGTCGCCGTCGGTGATGTCGGCGAGGACAACCGAGGCGCCCTCGGCGGCGAAACGCTCGGCGCCGACCCGGCCGAGGCCCGACGACGCACCCGTGATGATGGCTACTTTTCCTTGAAGACGGTCCATGGCCTGACACGGTAGCGGACAGACAAGACTGGGGATCAATGACGTGGCGCGTGTTGACGTGGAACATCCTCGGTGCCAGGAATCCCAGCCTCGCGGTAATCGCGATGCAGGTCCGCAGGCGCGATCCCGATGTGTTGGCGCTGCAGGAGGTGCGACGCAATCAGGCCAAACACCTCGCCCAGTTGCTTGGTTGGCACTACGTGTGGACACTGAAGCACTACCCGTTGACGCCGTTGATGTGGTGGCGCGCCGAGGGACTCGCGCTGCTGGCACCGACGCCGCTGAGCGACACCCGTTCGCATGTGTTATCCCGCCGTTCGTCCACATGGACGTATCACCGGCGCGTGATGCTGGCAGCAACACTCGAGCGCGATGCACAGCGAATGCGCACGAGCAACTTGCACCTGTCAACCACCGGTCCGGACCATCGCATCGACCAGGCCCGACGCGCAGCCGATTTCATCGCCGCCGCCTCAAGTGGCGCGGGCGCGCTTCAGGTTGTTTGCGGCGACATGAACGCGGCCGACGAACTAGAAGCAATCCGCGAGTTCCACGCCGTAGGTGTGCGCGATACCGGAGGCGACGCGACTAACCCGTCGCGTGCACCGTTTCAGCGACTCGACTACGTGTTGGTGCCCCAGGATGCAATCGTGTCCGTGGTCGAAACCCCCGAGGGTGGCGACGAATGGGCCCAGCTCAGCGACCACCTCCCCGTCCTGGTCGAGTTCACCTACGAGGAGGGTTAGATGCGTTCCCAGTAGCGGCGGAGTTCCCAGTCGGTGACCGTGTGGTTGAAGGCTTCCCATTCAGCCTTGGCCATGGTGAGGATGTGGTGGTGCACCTCGTCGCCAAAGGCCTCGCGGGCAATCGTGCTGTTCTCCCACAGACCGATCGCGTCGACGATGTTCCAGGGGATGCGCGGTATCTCGGGCGCCTCGTAACCATTGCCATCGAATGGCGCGCCGAGCTCGAGCTTGTTCTTGATGCCGTACAGTCCACCGGCAAGCGTGCCCGCGAACGCGAAGTAACTGTTGGCGTCGCTGCCAGGAATTCGGCACTCGACCCTCGTGCCCTTGCCGTGACCCACCTTGCGGAATCCGAGGGTGCGGTTGTCGAGCCCCCACCCCACGCCGGTGGGAGCCCACGAGCCGAGTTGGAACCGCTTGTAACTATTGATCGTCGGAGCCCACAAGAGACTGAACTCACGCGCAGTCGCGATCTGCCCGGCAAGGTAATGCTGAAACGTCTCGCTCATCCCGTGGGCGCCGTGGTGATCGTCGAACACGGCTGTCTTGCCATCCATGCTCCACAGACTGGAATGCACGTGGCAGGAAGAACCGGTGTCGTTGAAGTCGTACTTGGCCATGAAGCTCACCGAGCGACCATTGAAGTGAGCGATCTCCTTGGCAGCGAGTTTGTAAATGCTGTTGCGATCGGCCATTTCGACGGCCGTGGTGTAGTCGAGGTTGATCTCGTGCTGACCCCTGCCGGCTTCACCCTTGCTGAACTCGACCGGCACACCGGCGGCCTCCAGCCCCCGGCGGATGGCGCCGAGGATGTACTCGTCCTTGGTGGTCTGCAAGATGTGGTAATCCTCGAGCCACGGCGAATGTGGTTTGAGATCGCGGTAGCCCTTGTCGTGTGCCTCGTCGTAAGTATCGCGGAACAGGTAGAACTCGATTTCGCTGGCCACCATCGGCAGGAAACCGATTTTCGCAGCCGCGTCTACCTGTGCCTGCAAGATACTTCTCGGTGCAACTTCGATGAGGGTGTGGCTCTCGACATCGAGCAGATCGCACATGATCATCGCCGTCTTGTCAACCCACGGAATCAGACGAACCGTCTTCCAGTCAGCTTTGGCCAACATGTCGCCGTAGCCCTGCGCATAGCTCGTAAACCGGTAGCCGGGAACCGGGTTGTTATCCATGTCGCAGGCGATCAGGTAGTCGCAGTTCTCGGTCCCAGCGTCGGCGACGCTCTGCAGGAAGAAACGACCGGTGGTCCGCTTGCCAACCAGTCGACCCTGCAAGTCGGGGAACACCATCAACACGGTGTCGACGTCACCTTTGCGGATCAGTTGTTCCAGTTGTTCACGGGTGAGTGTGTTGCCAGCCATGCCGCGACAGTAGACCAAGTGCCACCGCGCAGGCGCTACTTCTTCCGCGCGGCTTTCGCGTCCTTCTTGGCTGCCTTCTTATCCGACTTCGTGGCCTTCTTCGCGGGCACCTTGGCTGCCGATTTCGCCGACGACTTCGTTGTTGCCCTCGCTGCCGGCTTGCTCGCGTTCTTTGTTGCCGATTTGGCGGTTGTCTTCGCCGCAGTCTTGGCGACCGATTTCGGGGCAGTCCTGGTGGGAGACGTCGCTACCGAAGTTTTCTCAGGAGTCTTCGCCACGACCTTGCTCGCCGGCTTGGTTGCCTTCGCCGCCTTCGCCGGCTTGAGCACACCCTTGGCCAACGCCTCGTCGAGGAAATGCTCGGCTTCCTCGGCCTTCACCTTCAGTGCCGGCGCAATCTCGCTGACGAGGTTGATGCGGGCCCGGTCGTACATCGTGCGCTCAGCGGCCGACAACGATGCATCACGGTTGCGGGCGGCCAGATTTCGAACGACCTCGGCCACCTGGTAAACGTCGCCGCTCTTCAACTTCTCCTGGTGGTTCTTGAACCGGCGACTCCAGTTGGATGGGACCCGCGGGTCGGGTTTGCTGAGGACGGAGACGAGGTCTTCGAGTTCTTCCGGGTTGACCGGCGGGCGCACCCCCACCTCGCCGGCTTTCAAAGTCGGAACCGAAAGGGTCATGTCGTTGATGACCGTTCGCAGGATCAGATATTCCTGCGTTCCGCCGAACGCTTCCATCTTCTTGGTGCCGACCACGATGCAAGCACCGTGCTGCGGATAGATGACCGTGTCGCCCTTCTTGAACTTCAATTTCGACCTCTCACATCTGATGGCACGCAGGTCACATTCGACGACACGCAGCTTGACTTCGGGTCCGCAGCCGCTGGCTCGGGGACTGCTTAAGGGTAGGGCGAGAAGTCGATTTTCGCTACGCCGCGGTGCCTCCGGAGAGAATCGAACTCCCAACCAACGGGGTAGAAACCCGCTGCTCTATCCGTTGAGCTACGGAGGCGCAGACCCAGCCTACGACGCGAGCAGCGTGCGGCGCAGGAGGTCGAGGGAGGTGATCACGCTCATCTGGCGCATCTGGTCGCGCTGGCCGGGAAGGCGCAGCGACCGCGTGTGAACCTCGTCGCGGATGGCGATGCCGACACAAAGTGTGCCGACCGGCATGCCATCCTGCTCGTCGGGACCAGCCACGCCGGTAAGGGCCAGCACGACATCGCAACCCAGAACTTGCCGGGCCCCACGCGCCATCGCCGCTGCCGTTGCTTCGCTGACCACGGGGCCCGGCGGCACCCCGAGCAAGTCGAACTTCACCTCACTGGCGTAACTGACGATGCTGCCGCGGAAGACCTCGCTGGCCCCGGGCACGCTTGTAATTCGGCCGGCCACCAGCCCGCCGGTCACCGATTCGGCGAGCCCGAGCGACATGCCCCGATCGCGGAGCAATTGCAGCACCACCGACTCCATCGTGTCGTCGTCGACTCCGAAGACGGTGTCGGCGACCAGGCCACGAACCTCGTTCTCCCAGGTCGTCAGCAATGTATTGGCATCCTGTGCAGTGGCTGCCTTGGCGGTGAGTCGAATCTTGAGCCCCTCCCAGCCACTGGCCAGGAACGCGAGCGTCGGGTTACCGAGCGCCTCCAATCGGTCGATGATCGGGTCGAGTCGTTCGTTGAGACCGCTCTCACTCTCGCCCCATGTGCGCAGCGTGCGGCTGAGGATCACGCTCGCCTCACCGCTGCGCGCCAGTAGATCGGGCAGAACCGCGCGCTCGACCATCTCCTTCATCTCATGGGGAACCCCCGGCACGGCATAGATCACTTTCTCGACGCCGGCGATCTTCACCGGACAGATCAGCCCCGGCGCCGTCCCGCGGGTCTGTGCAATCGGGGTCGCCCCCACTGGTACCTGCGCCTGGCGCAGGTTGTTGTCGGGCATTCGCCGACCGCGACTGGCGAACATCTCCATGATCACTTCGGCGACCTGCTCATCGCGATGCAACTCGACACCCATCACCGCCGCGATCGCCTCACGAGTCAGGTCGTCATGGGTCGGGCCAAGACCGCCACAAACGATTACGGCGTCGGCGTCGGCGAGAACGCTGGTTAGAACCGCAACTATCCGCCCGTGGTTGTCGCCAACCTTCACCTGCAACAGACTGTCGATGCCGACTGCGGCGAACTGCTCACCGATCCACTGGCTGTTGGTATCGGTGATCTGGCCGAGCAGCAACTCGGTTCCGACCGCTACCACGTCGCAACGCATCGGCTACGCCACCGCGGCAGGCTCGACGCTGGGGTCGTGTCGGCGGGCACGCCACATGTATTGGCAGCCGCTGATCAGGGCCAGCGCGACCGATACCCACAAGAGGCCGTTCCACAGCCACTTCGCATCAAGCGCGGTGACCGGCGCGATGGCGAACCCGACACTGAGTTGTTGAGTGAAAGTCTTCCACTTGGCGATCTTGCTCGCCGGCACGCTGACGCCTTTGCTGGCCACGAATGTGCGATACAGGCTGATGCCGAGTTCGCGGCCCACCGTGATCGCAACCGGCACGATCCAGTAGGTGTCGTTGGCGACCAGGATCAGCATCGCCCCGAGCACAAGGATCTTGTCGGCCAACGGATCGAGGAAAGCACCGAGATTGGTTGCACCGTGACGCCGCGCGAGGTAGCCGTCGACGCCGTCGCTGGCACAGAGCACGAACCACAGCAGGAAGGCCGGCCATGACCCGCGAGGTGTATCCGGGATGAGAACCAACATGAACGGCGCGAGGATCACACGCGCGACCGTCACCAGGTTTGCCCAGGTCTTCACAGAGGACGGATCGACGGGCATCAGAGCGATTCTGCCACTAGATCCGGGCCCATCGCGTCCACAATTCGCACGTCGTGGAACGCGCCAACGGCAAGACTCTTGGGCACTTCGATCACCCCGTCGATCTCGGGAGCCTCGCGCGTGCTCCTCGCCTCGCCACTGCTGTCGACCAACACGCGCACGATGTTGCCGATCAGCTGGTCGCGGCCACGGGCAGTGATTTCGTCTTGCAGTTCGCGCAGTTCGGCGAGTCGGTCGTTGATCAGATTAGTCGGCACCTGCCCATCGAGTCCGACGGCGTACGTTCCGTCTTCGGGGCTGAACGCAAAGAAGCCGCACCAGTCCAACTGCGCAGCCTCGACGAAGGCGAGTAGTTGGTCGTGGTCTTGCTCGGTCTCACCGGGATACCCGACGATGAAGTTGCTGCGGAACGCCGCCGCTGGTTCGCGGGCTCGAATGTCGGCGATGCGACGCAGGAACCGTTCGCCATCACCCCACCTGCGCATTCGGCGTAGCAGTGGCTTGCTGACGTGCTGCAAGGAAAGGTCGAAGTAGGGCACGCCGCAATCGCAGATCGCGTCGATCAATTCGTCGGACAGATCGCTGGGGTAAAGGTAAAGCAGCCGCGTCCAAGGAACCCTGTCGCTCACGGCCCGCACCAACGGCACGATCGCGCCCGCCCCCAGTTCGCCGGGGCGATCCTTGCCGTAGCTGGCCAGGTCTTGCGCAACAAGCACGACTTCCTGCACCTGCAACTGGTCCACCTCGTCGACGATCGACGCGATGTCACGGCTGCGCTGCGGCCCCCGGAACGATGGAATGGCGCAGAACCCGCACGTACGATCACACCCTTCGGCGATCTTCACGTACGCCCACGGCCCAGCGGATTTCGGACGCGGCAAATTGAGAAGGTCGAGCGTTGGCACAGCGGCCGACACCGGGATAGTCCGCCTGGTCGTGAGGTTGCTGGTCGTGAGGTTGCTGGTCGTGAGGTTGACAGGAACCCCGAAGCCGGCGACCAGGTCTACTTCGGGCAGTGCATCGGCCAATTCGCTGCCGTAGCGTTCGGCCATACACCCGGTGACGACGAGTCGGCCACCAGCCTTGCGCTGCCCTTCGAGAGCGAGGATCGTGTCGATCGACTCCTTGCGGGCGACGTCGATGAAGGCGCACGTATTGACCACCAACAGATCGGCGCTGCCGGGTTCGTCGGTGGCCGCCATGCCGTCGGCGAGCAAGGTGCCGATCAGTTTGTCGCTGTCGACTTGGTTCTTGGGGCAGCCGAGGGTTTCTACGTAGAACCGCGCGGCCATGGCCCAAGGCTAGGGGTGTCGGCGCAGGAGTGGGTGGAACGCTCAGCCGTTCTGCTGAGCTTCCTGCAACAACTCGTATTCCTCGGTGGTCATCAACACTGCCCGCGCCTTGGAACCCTCGCTCGGGCCGACGACGCCGCGCTCCTCGAGTAGGTCCATTATGCGACCGGCACGCGCGAAACCGATCTTGAGCTTGCGCTGCAGCATCGAGGTGCTCCCCAATTGGCTGCGCACCACCAGTTCCATCGCCTGCCGCATCAGGCCCTCGTCCTCGTCGTCGTCGTCGTCGTAGCCCTTACCGAAGGTACTGTTGCCCGGACGACCGTGAGCACCGTCGCCCTCGACATCGGTGACGTAGACGATGTTGGGAGCCTGCCGACGCCAATACGCGACGATCTTGCGCACGTCGTCTTCGCTCACGAAGCAGCCCTGGATGCGTTGCGAGACGTTGCTGTTGCCGGGAAGCAGCAACATGTCGCCCTTGCCGACCAGTTTCTCAGCGCCGGGCTGATCGAGAATCACCCGACTGTCGGTAAGGCTGTTGACCGCGTAAGCAATTCGTGCCGGGATGTTGGCCTTGATCACGCCCGTGATCACATTCACCGACGGTCGCTGCGTGGCGACGATGAGGTGCACGCCCACTGCGCGAGCCTTCTGAGCTATGCGAATGATGCTGTCCTCCACATCACGCGCAGCCACCATCATCAGGTCGTTCAACTCGTCGACGATGACGACAATGTAGGGAAGTCGTTCGTACATGCGCTCGGCTTGACCGTCGGCCGTTTCAGGTTGCGGTTCCGACTTCAATTCGCCGCGGTCGTACGCCGCGTTGTAACCGGTGATGTCTCTGAAGCCCACTTCGAACAGCACGTCGTAGCGTCGCTCCATCTCCTTCACCGCCCAGGCCAGGGCGTTAGCAGCCTTCTTGGGGCTGGCCACCACCTGGGTGAGCAGATGGGGAAGGTTGTTGTACTGGCCCATCTCGACGCGCTTGGGATCGATGAGGATGAGCCGCACCTGATCGGGTGTGGAGCGCATGAGCAACGAGGTGACCAGCGAGTTGATGAAGCTGGACTTA
>JACQZX010000101.1 GCA_016213665.1 Actinomycetota bacterium
GCGTAGATCTGCAGCACCTTGGCGTCGCGCGCCAGTTGCTCAACTCGGAACTCGCTCATGTAGCCGTTGCCGCCGTGCAACTGCACCGCCTCCATCGCCACCTCGGTAGCGGCCCGCGCCGAGTACAACTTCATCGCCGACGCTTCCGCGAGCGTCATGAGATGACCGGCGGCGCTCATTTCGATCGTGCGGAACACCAGGTTTTGCACGTTCAGCCGGGCAACTTCCATCAGCGCCAACTTCTGCTGGATGAGTTGAAACTCGCCAATCGGCTGACCGAACTGCACTCGATCCTTCGCGTACTGAACGCTCAGTTGCAGACACTCCTCGATCACACCGAGTGCCATCGCCGCGACTCCGCTGCGCTCCTGCTGGAACGTTGCTTTCGCCCCGTCGCGACCGCCCGCCGGCAAATCCTCGGTTTCCCCGATCAGGCGGTCGCGGCCGACGCGAACATCGTCGAGGAACAACTCGCCAGTTGGTGAGGAGTGCATTCCCATCTTGCGCAGTGGCTTCGACTGCACGAAGCCGGGCATGCCACGCTCGAGCACGAACGAAAGCACCTTGCGCCGCTCTGGTGGGTTGCCCTCATCGAGTTTGCAGATGAACACGGTCGTGTCGGCGTAGGGCCCGTTGGTGATGAACGTCTTGGAACCGTTGAGTATGTAATCGTCGCCGTCGCGACGGGCGCTGCTCTTCATCGACCCGAACGCGTCGCTGCCGGAACCGGGCTCGGTAATCGCCCATGCCCCGATCTTGTCGAAGGTCATCAGATCGAGTGCCCACCGCTCCTTCTGGGCGATCGTTCCCTTGGACAGAATTGCGGCGGAAGTCAGGCCGACGCTCACGCCCATGGCCGTCACCATCCCGGGGCAGACTCGACACAGTTCGATGGTCGGGATCATCCCCATCGAGGCGTCGCCGCCCCGGTTCTCTCTTGCCCCGGACGCCGGTTGCTCACCGCGAGCGACCGCGGTGACGGCACTCTTGTCACGTTCGATCTGCTTGGCGAAACGGTCGCGCGCCAGGGCGTCCATTCCGAAGGTCGCGAACATTTTGCGGATGATGTCGTACGGGGGTAGGTCGCCGTGCTCCAACTCCTCGATGTGCGGTCTCACCTCTTCATCGACGAACCGCTTCACCGCCTCGCGGATCATTTGATGTTCTTCGCTCCACTGGAACATGACGCCTCCGGCCTTTACGGTAGAACGTAACGCTATGGGATCGACATCGACAGTCACAGTTCTCGACGGCGGCATGGGCCGCGAGTTGCTGCGTATCGGTGCGCCTTTCCGGCAGCCGGAGTGGTCGGCACTGGCACTCACCGAGGGTCCGGACTGGGTTGTGCAGGCGCATCGCAACTTCATCGAGGCCGGCGCGCACGTGATCACGACCAACAGCTACGCGATCGTGCCGTTTCACATCGGCGACGATCGTTTCCGTTCCGAGGGTCGTCAGTTGGCCGCGCTCGCGGGGAGACTGGCGTACGAAGCCGCTGCCCCCTTTGCAGCGTTGACCATTGCCGGCTCGCTACCGCCACTGTTCGGTTCCTACCGGCCCGATCTGTTCGATGCGGTGCGTGCTGACGAGATCATCGACCCATTGATCGATGGTTTACGCGATCACGTGCACGTCTGGCTCGGCGAGACGCTTGGTTCGATCGCCGAGGCGACGGCGGTGCGTGCAGCACTCGACCGCGCCGGCGAAGCGACCACGCCGCTGTGGATCTCGTACTACCTGTCGAATCGAAGTCCGCTGGCGCTCGCCTCCGGCGAGACGGTCGCCGAGGCCGTGAGCGCCGCCGTCGACTTGGGAGCCGCGGCGGTGCTGTTCAATTGCTCACCTGCCGAGAAGATCAGCATCGCGATCCCTATCGCACGGTCGGTAGCCGGAAGTCGGGCACAGGTCGGCGGATACGCCAACAGGTTCGCGACGACGCAAGCGGATTCCGGGCAGGCCAACGACCGACTCTCCGAGTTTCGCGACGATCTTGATCCGGTCGCCTATTGCGAGTTGGTGGCCGGCTGGCTACGAGACGGGGCAACGATGGTCGGCGGTTGCTGCGGAATGACTCCCGACCACATTGGGGCGATCAGTTCGCTAGTCGAGGGTGGCGGTGGCAAGCACGGAACCGTCGGCGGCAACGACGCGCATCGTCACAGCGGCTAACAGCCCGGATTCGATGCCGGTCGCCCACACGCCGCCGGCGACATCGTCGTAGCCCCACGATCCGACGGTTACGGATTGGCCGTCGGCGAGCACCAACTCGCACCAAACTTCGGCACCGCTGTCCTTGGGATTGTCGATGGTGACGAGCACGAAAGGCTGTGGGCCGGCCACGAGTCGGGCGTTGCCCAGTGGCGACCCGTCCGGTCGCGCAATGATGCCCGAACGGGCAACGGTGCCGGCGCTGAGGCTTGCCGAGTCGCCGTCGCGACCCAACGCTGTCCTGCCGAGCGCGACCCCGCCCACCAGGGCTGCGGTGCACGCCACGACGATTGCCAGCGAGCGCCACCGCGCCGAATGGGCGCGCGTTCCGGCGTGCAGTCGCGCGAGCACTCGCGACTCGAATCCCGGCGGTGGTTCGACCCGCGGTGTGAGTTGCAACATGCTGTCAACGAGACCGGAAACGGTGTCGAGGTGGGCCTGACAACTGGGGCAGTTGGCCGCATGCGCCAACAATCGACTGCTTTCCGGTTCGGCCATCTCGCCGATGGCCAGGGCTTCCATGTGGTCTTCGAAGTCGGCGCACGATTCGACGTTCATCGCTCGACCTCGCTTTCCAGCGCAGCCCGCAGTCGCAGCAATCCATTCCGTAGCCGGGTCTTGGCCGTCGGCACGCCGACACCCTCCAGGAGGCCGATCTCGGTGGTCGTGCGTCCGCCGATCGTTGCGAGCACGACGGCGCGGCGTTGCTCAGCGGGCAGTGCGGCCAAAGCTCGCCGCAAGCGGCCGACGTGATCTGACTGGATGGCGCCGTCGGCTGGGTCGTTGACTACGGGAGCGTCGGGGTCGTACGCCAGCATCTCGCCGATGGTCCACGGGTCGACGGGAACGGGGCGCCGAACCCTGATGGCATCGATCGCCAAATTTCTGCAGATGGTGAGCAGCCAGGTACCCACACTGGCGCGGCGACTGTCGTAGGTGGCGCCGTGGCGCCACGCACGCTCGAATGTCGACTGCGCAATGTCTTCTGACAGAGCCCGATCGCTGGTAATCGTGATCGCAAGGCCGTACACGCGCGACTGAAATCGGCGCACGAACACGGCCGTCGCATCAGTGTCGCCGAGCGCGACAGCGGTGAGCAGGGCGTCATCGGGAAGCCGGTCGTGCCGGTCGGGTGTGCGCAGCACGCTAATTGTACGTTCGCTGAGTTCGGAAAGATTTTCGCAATCCTTTTCGGGTCGCGACTCGTATCTGTTCACATCAGTCACTCTACGAAGGAGCCCAGATGTCTGTTACCCGCTTGAAGTTTGCCGTCATCGGATTGTGTGCCGCCGTTGGCCTCGCCGCCTGTGGCGACGACGGCACCGACTATTCCTCCAACGACGGCGCCGGCAACGACGCGGCGACAACCACCGACTACGGCCGCGGCGAGGCCGCCACGACCACCGTCGAATATGCCGGGGACTATCCGGTACCGGTCACCGCGTCCGCCGCGTCCGATACCTCCGTTGCCGACTCGGCTGGCGGATTTGATGTGGCACTCGCCGACAGCGACCTCGGCCAGATCCTGGTCGACGGAGCAGGAAACACGTTGTACCTCTTCACGTCCGATTCCGCCGGCACGGTCACCTGCACCGGCGGATGTGCCGGCGCCTGGCCCGGTCTCGCGGCCGACGATGAACTGACCGTCGGTGACGGACTTGACGACAGCATGTTCTCCACTGTCGCCGGCGACAGCGGGCCGCAGCTCGCTTTCAACGGGCACCCGCTGTACCACTTCTCGGGCGACTCCGCCGCTGGTGACACCAACGGCCAGGGTTCCGGCGGCGTCTGGTTCGTGGTCGGAGCCGACGGCAACGCCATTACCGGCTGATCGGCGTCCAACTTCGTCGCGAGCTGCGAGGGTACGCTCGTTGCGATGGCTCGGGCCAAAGGGAGCAACGCGTCGGCGGATGTGCATTCGTCGGCGATAGCTCGGTTCGAAGCGACGTTCGAGAGCGGTGGCGACGCAGTCTTGGCCACGGCAACCGGCGACGTGCTTGCCTTGGCGGGCCCCCTCGCGCTGGGCGTCGCGCAGGTCGGTATGCCCATCACTGCATTACCCGCGGGAGTGTCGTCGGGGGATCTTGACGACTGTGTGTCGCGCGTAGTGGCGACGACAATGCTGACCGAGACGGCCCATCTGTTGCTTGCCGGAGGCTCCGCCGTTGCCGCTCGGCTGTTCACCGTGTTGTCCGAGGACGCCACTCGCCGTTACCTGGTGGCGGTGCTGGCGACGGAGGCGACTGGTGCCGAGCTGGGCAGGTTGCGACGCCAGGAACACGTGTACGAGCTGTTGTTCGAACGCGCCCCCTCCGGAATCTGCCTGGTAGCGACCGACGGCACGTTCATCAGCGCCAACCCGGCCTACTGCCAAATCGTGCGCAGGTCGGAATCCGAGCTGCTGCGGCTGACGTTCCAGGACATCACCTACCCCGACGACCTGTCGCTTGATTTGTCGCTGGTGGCGGAGGTACTCGCGCGCAAGATCGATCGCTACGACATCGACAAGCGTTACCTCCTGCCGGATGGCTCGATCGTATGGGTGCACCTCACAGTGGCATTGATGGTGGATGAGGACGACGCGCCGCTGTTCTTCATCGCGATGGTCGACGACATCACCCAACGCCGACGCACTCAGGAGACGTTGCAGACGACTTTGGAGTTGTGGCGCACGACGTTTGAGCACGCCCCGATCGCGATGGTCGAAGTCGCGTTGGACAGCACGATTGTGCACGCCAATGCCGCTGCCGGCGAATTGATGGGTTGTGCTCCCGAGGAATTGGTCGGGCTACGCACGCTTGATCTCGGAGCTGTCGAGGAACTGCCGGCATCGGCGGCGAACATCGGTCGCCTCACCACCGGCGAGCTGACGGCTACGACATCAGAGCGTCGATTTACGGATCGGCGCGGTCGACCACGATGGCTGTCAGTGCACACCTCGGCCGTCGCCGGAGCCGACGGTGGAGTTGACCGGTTGGTGATGCAGGTCGTCGACATCACCGAGGCGCGCGAGCTCCGCGAACGCCTGCAGCAATCCGTCGACGAACTGTCGTTGGCCTACCGTGAGAAGGCCGCGCTGATGACGGCGCTCTCGCACGATCTGCGCACGCCGTTGGCGGCGATTCGCATCCTTGCCGAGCTACTCGCATCGAGCGATGAGTCCACTTCCGAACACGAGCGGAGAGAGCTGACCGGCCGTCTGCTCACCGAGGCGGCTCGCACCGAGGGTGTGCTCGGCGACCTTGTGTCGTCGGAGCGCGCGTCAGCGGGTTTGATGACGCCGCGCAGAGTGCCGGTCGATCTCAACGACTTGGTGCGGCGGGTGGTGGAAGTCGAGGCTGGGCATCGCACCTCGCACAAGGTCGAGTTGTGCCCTTCCTCGGTGGACTGCACGGTTTCTGTCGATCCGGCGCTGGTGGAACGGATGGTCGCCAATCTGCTCTCGAACACTTTCCGGCACACCCGCGCGGGAACCACCGTGTGGGTCTCGCTCGATGGCGATCCGGCGGGTGACGACCGCGTCGTGCAACTGGTGGTAGAGGACAACGGTGGAGGCGTGCCTGATTCCTTGAAGGAGGCGATCTTCGAACCGTATGTGCGTGTCAGCGCTGATCGTCCGGGCACGGGGATCGGGCTTTTCCTGGTGCGCCGCTTCGCCGAGTTCCATGGTGGAACCGTCGTCTGCACGGATCGAACCGGTGGAGGTGCGTCGTTTCGCGTGACATTGCCCCGCGCCTGAGTGCGTCGGGCCGCCGAGTCAGTCGGGTAGCAATCCTTGCGCCCGTGCCACCGCGATGACCTGCAACTGCGAGGTGGCTGCGAACTTGCGACGGAGATCCTTGATGTAGCCGCGAACCGTGTGCACGCTGATGAACAATTCGGCAGCAATGTGTGGCGCATCGTTGCCCTTGGCGAGCAGCCACAGGATCTCCGTCTCGCGGCGGGTCAGTGCCACCGGCTGCTCGGATGCAGCGGTCGACAGTGTCGAAGTAATGACCTCACCTTCGGCGCACCGCCGCACCGTGCTGACGATGTCGGCGATCGAGCTCTCCTTGGGGAGCAACGCCGATGCGCCAGCCGAGGTCGCCAACCGTTCGAGGTTTCCGGCCGCATGTCCGCTGATGAGAATGATCTTGGTCGCTGATCGGGCGGCCTTGATACGCCCGATCCCTTCCACGCCATCGACATCGGGAAGCTGCCAGTCGAGAAGCACGATGTCGGGTTCGTCGTGTTGCACACGGCTGACCGCCTCGTCGACCGAGAAGGCGCAACCGATCGACTCGATGCCCTCCGTTCGCGCAAGCGCAAAGCTGAGCGCCTCCGCGTATGAGCGGTGATCGTCGACTACCAGCGCTCGAATCACCAACTGCTTGGTCGGCATGCCCTCACGCTACTGGCTGTACGGAATCGATGACTCGCCTCAACACATACGGATGCTGACCACCAGCGTCTTGGTGCTGGTGTTGCCCGCGATGTCGGTGAGGGTGGTGGCGGCCAGGAAGGAGTAGTTGGCTGCCGATCCCTGCGTTCCGAGGCCGGCGCAGCCGATTCCGGTGCACGTGGGACCGACGGTGACGGTGCGGTTGCTGTTGCTGAGCGCGACGGTTGACGCGCCGAACACCGCGCTGGTGTTGTTCAACGTCTCGTAACCGTTGGCGCCGAGGTTGCGGTTGACGGCGCTGATGTCCGCAATGGTGAGCCTGTCGTTACCTGTCCCGGATGGGTCCGTGACGGTAACAGTGGTCGATGTTGGCACTGTCGACAACTGCAAGCCTTCGCTGAAGGTGATCGAAATGGTGTCTCCTGGCTCGAACCTGCCATTGGTGGCGCCGTTGGTGTCGGTCACCGCCGTCGGAATCGGTGCCGCCGAGTCGGTCGGTGCCAGGTTGGAGAACGTGCTGAGGTTGCCGGCCGCGTCGCGAATCCCCGTTGCATTACCGGCGAGACCGACGGTCATGGTGCCAACGGCGGTGTCCACCGCACCGGCACCCTCGGTGAAAGTAAGCGTCGCCACTGTGGCGCTCACCGAAACGTTGCTCAGCACTCCACCCGACGGCACATCGGCAGTCGACCAGGGCGTGGTGCCCGCGCTGTAAGCCGCCAGCGTCTCGCTGAAGGTCGCTGTTACGCGGTCGACCTTGCCGTTGGCGTTGTTGTCGAGCATTACCAAGGCGGTCACGACCGGGGCTGCGCCGTCGGTTGGAGCGGTGGCAGTGAAGGAGGCAAGGTTGTCGTTGAGGTCGCGGATGCCTGAAGAGTTTTCGGCGAGGGCGATCGTGAAGGCACCGACGGCGGTGTTGGCCGCGCCGTCTCCTTCGGCGATCGTCAGTGTGGCGACTGCCCCACTGGTGGTGACCGAGGCGAGGCTGCCACCGGAAGGAGTGTTGGACAGAGTCCACGGGGCCGTGCCCGCCGAGTAGGTCGCAAGTGTTTCGCTGAACGTGGCCAACACCTGATCAACGCGACCGTTGCCGTTGCTGTCGTTCATCTGCAGCGACTGCAAGGTCGGTGGCATGACGACGCGCACGGCCGCCGAGGCGAGTGAGCCCAGGGAACCGACGACGACGATGCTGTGCACGGTGTCGGTGGTTCCTTCCGGAACGGTGACCGAGACGGACTGCGACACGCTGTCCGTGATCGTTGTCGGCGAACCGGTCAGCACCGGCCCGTCGGTATCGTCGAGCCGGTAGGTCACCGTCTCGCCGACCACGAAGTTACCGAGTGTGCCCGTGACGACCGAGGGCAGTGTTGTGATTATGGGGTCGGAAGTGATCGCCAGCGTCTGCGGCGACACCACCACTTCGGCGCTCGCCGCACTCTCGATGCCGTGCCAACCTTGAATGCCGGCCTGCACGGTGTACCGATAACTACCGGTCGGCACGCCCATCTCGGTGCAGCTCAATGCCCCGCCGGTTGCGCAGTCGGTCAACGTTGCGAGCAGCATGCCAGCCAGGTCGTAGCGGCGAACGGAGTAGATCTCTGCCGGCGTTCCGCCGGACAGGCTGGTGGCCGACCACGACACTGTCGCCACGCTTCCTGTCGCCGCAGCCAGCGGTGCCGCTGCCTGCGGAACGGACTGCGCCAGGCTTGGCACCCCTCCCGAAGCAACGACGCCGAAGGTCGCGGCGGCGTGCGATGACGTCGCCAACGCGCTGACAGCCACAGCTAGCGAAATAGTGGCGGTGGCGACGACTCGCTTGTTTGCGCGACACGACATCAGAGTCATGGCGTGGTTTCCGACGTAGCCGGGAATCTCTCAGACTTGAGAACCGGTCAAGCTCAATGCGATTGTGAAGGTGACTCCCTGGCAGCCATCGGGAGCGGTCGACACCATCGACACCACATCGGCAACGCTCTGCGCTGTCGAGGTGGCGTTGGCGGCAACGGTCAAACTCAGACCGCTGGCACTTGCCACCGTGACGTTCGATGCTGGGCAAGCTCCGGCATTGCTGGAAGTAATCGCGCCGGGCGTCATCGCCGTGAACTCAACGGGGTAGGGGTTTGGGTTGGTGAGCGTGAAAAAGACGTCACCGGCACTGAACCCGGGGTACAGGTCAGCGGCGCCGGTGGCGGCGTTGACCGTGATGCCCTGTGCGGTCAAGGCCTTTGCCTGGCCACTACCGGAACCACTGGATGTCCAAAGCGCGGCGACGGTTCCTGCAATCAGTACCGAACCGACGGCACCAACCCATGCAAACTTCTGTGACTTCTTCATCGGGGTTCCTCTTTCGGGATGCGCTTTGTGCGCGTGGCCCGCCACGATCAGCGGGCAACGTACAGATCGGCCACCGCCCGCGATTAGTTACACGGAACCTTGACGTTGCCGATAAACCCCTTGACTTAACCCCCTTGTTTGGGGGGAGGGTGGGTAACGCTCGGCTAGCGCTCCCGGCGCAGCAACGATCGCAATGCGACCTCCAGCGTCGGGTGTCGGAACTCGTAGCCCGATTTCAGCAGTTCGGTCGGGAGTACCCGTTGCCCGCTGAATAGCAACGCATTCGCCAGTTCGCCGCCGAGCAGCAGACGGGGCGCAAAGGCCGGTATGCGCATCACTGCGGGGCGCCGCAATACCGACGCCAACACCTTGGTGAAGTCGGCGTTCGTGACCGGCAGCGGCGCAGTGAGGTTGACCGGCCCGCGCACGGTGCCGGCCGATTGGTTGGTGAGAAGGTGTTCGATGGCCGCGACCTCATCGTCGATGGAGATCCAGCTTTGCCAGGCCCTTCCGGAACCGAATTTGCCGCCGAGGCCGAGCTTGAACAGCGGTAACTGCTTCTTCAGCGCGCCACCGCGCGGCGACAACACAATCCCTGTGCGCAGATGTGCAACTCGGATGCCTGCCGCCTCGGCGGCGGCGGTAGCGGCCTCCCACTCGACGCAAAGTTCGGCTAGGAACCCGCTGCCCCGGTTCGAGGACTCAGCCAATTCCTCATCACCGCGCTCCCCGTAGAAGCCGACCGCCGAACCCGAGAGCAGCACCGCCGGCTTCCTCTCGAGCCGCGCGAGTGTGGTGGCGAGCAGTGCTGTCGACCGCGTGCGACTCGCGAGCAGGGTGCGCTTGTACTCGGCGGTCCACCGGTGATCCTGTATTCCGGCTCCCGCCAGGTTGACGACGGCATCGATGCCGATGAAGTCGTCGGGGTCGAGCCTGCCGGCCGGCGGATCCCAGAATATTTCGCCGTCTTTCGGCGTCCGGCGCACGACGGCAACCACGGTATGCCCGGCGGCGGACAAGTGGCCGGCGAGCGCGGAGCCGATGAGTCCACTCGCACCGGTTATCGCGACCCTCATGGCCGTCACCTTATGGGTCGTTGTGCCTGTCGGGTCAAGGGCCGGTTGTCGCCGCCGCTGCAGTGGCCAGTTGGTAGAGGGTGTTGCGTTGCGCGAGCGGCCGACTGAGGGGTGCGACGATGTCGGCGAAATCGCCTGGTTCAAGGCCTTGCCCGTGCGTCGCCCCGGCGGCGCGGGAGATGTTTTCGTTCATCAGCGTGCCCCCGAGGTCGTTGACACCGGCTTGCAGCAATTGACGTACGCCGCTGATGCCGATCTTCACCCATGATGCTTGGATGTTGTCGATGAGGCCCTGATACGTCAGTCTGCCGATTGCGTGCATCAGAATCGTCTCTCGGAAGGTTGGACCGCGACGCGACTTGTGTTGCAGGTAGATGGGCGACGCCATGTGCACGAATGGCAATGGAATGAACTCTGTGAATCCGCCCGTTCGCTTCTGCAACTCGCGGGTGGCGAGCAGGTGCCGTGCCCAATGGATTGGCTGTTCGACCGAACCGAACATGATCGTGATGTTGGAGGCAAGGCCGACGTTGTGCGCCGTTTCGTGAGCATGCAACCACTCATCGGTCGAGATCTTGTCGGGGCACAGGATCGCGCGAATACCGTCGTCGAGGATCTCGGCGGCCGTGCCGGGTAGCGACCGAAGTCCGACATCGATGAGCCGACGAAGGTAATCGGCCAACGGTTCGCCGAGTCGTTTGGCCCCCTCGGTCACCTCGAGAGCCGTAAACCCGTGAATGTGTATCCCCGGTGCCGCCTCAGCCACGGCGCGACAGACATCGACGTAGTAGTCGCCATCGAAATCCGGGTGGATTCCACCTTGCAGCGTCACTTCCGTGGCGCCGAGAACTTGTGCCTCGGCGGCGCGGGCAGCGATGTCGTCGAGCGTGAGCAGGTATGGCTTGCCCCGAAGATTGAGCGACAGTGGGCCTTTGGAGAATCCACAGAATCGGCACTTGAAAGTGCAGACGTTGGTGTAGTTGATGTTGCGGTTGTGTACCCACGTCACCGTGTCACCAACGGTCGTCGCGCGTAAATCGTCGGCGGCACGGGCGATGGCCGCCACCTCCGGCCCGCGGGCACCGAACAGAGCGACAAGCTCATCGACTCCTGGTTCTTGGCCGCGGGCGAGACCGCTCAAGACCTCGGCGACTGGTCCCGTGATCGCCCGGTCGCGCGCCGGCGGTAGCGCGGGCGCCATCGCAGGGGCCCCGGAGTACCACGCTGTCGACTTGTGGCCTACGAGAATCACTTCGGCCCCATCGGCAGTGTCGCGGGTGCCTGACACCTTCTCGGGGAAGTGGGCCCCGGGGTCGTCGCGGGCGAGCAACTCGGCGTCGGCACGATCGAGCACCGCGAAGCGCATCGCTTGATCGAGCCAACGGTTCGAGTCGGCGGCGAAGGTCGGATAAGTGGTGAGCCGCGGCGCCACTACATGGCCGGCGGCCTCGGTGACGTGGCGCAGGCGGTCGAGGTCGGGCCATGGTTGCTCGGGATTGACGTGATCGCGGGTGACAGGTGAGACCCCGCCCCAATCGTCGATTCCCGCCGTAAGCAAGACGCCGAAGTCGTCGGTGAGGTTCGGCGGTGCTTGCAGATGAACATCGGGCGGCAACAGCAGGCGGGCGACGGCGATCGTCCACAGCAGATCGTCGGTCGGGCACGCTGGCGAATGGCGCATACCCGAGGCCACCTTGGGCACGAAGTTCTGCACGATTACCTCCTGCACGTGCCCATGGGCCGTGTGGCTGGCGGCGATGGCGCGCAGGGCTTCCAGGCGGTCGCGGCGACTCTCACCGATGCCGACCAGGATGCCGGTCGTGAACGGAATCGCCAGCCGACCGGCGGCATCGAGCGTGGCCAGGCGTCGGGCCGGCTCCTTGTCGGGTGCGCCACGGTGGCATTCCAAACCGGCGTTGAGCGTCTCGAGCATCATGCCCTGGCTCGCTGTCACCGGCCGCAGCGCGGCGAGCTCCGCGGCGTGCAGTGCGCCGGCGTTGGCGTGGGGAAGCAGTCCGGTCTCGTCGAGTACCAATCGTGCAGCGACGGCGAGGTACTCAACGGTGGACGAATAGCCGCGTTCATTCAGCCATTGCGCAGCCTGGTCGTAACGCAACTCCGGCCGCTCGCCGAGCGTGAACAGCGCCTCGTGACAACCCGCCGCCGCACCTGCCTTGGCGATGCTCACCACCTGATCGAGCGACAGATATGGAGCGCTGACCCGCGCCGGCGGCTGCGCGAACGTGCAGTAGCTGCACGTGTCGCGACACAGTTGCGTCAGGGGGATGAAGACCTTCGGTGAGAAAGTGATGCGAGTTCCGAACAGGCGATCCCGAATCGCGCCAGCCATCGCCACCAACACGTCAAGCGGCGTTTCCAGCAGGTCGTCGTCGGTCCACTCGGCGAGCATTTCGCCGACGGTAGCAGACTAAGTTCTGTTTTGATACTTACTTTCGAAACCCTGAATCTGGGCACCGTGCCTGAATCTCGCCGACTTGCCTGAATCTCGCCGACTTGCCTGAATCTTGCCAACTTGGAGGGAGAATGAGCCGGTGGCAACACCCCAGGACCGTGAGATGAGCACGATCGAGCGAACGCTTGCCCTGGTCGGTGACCGCTGGACGATTCTCGTGCTCCGCGCTGCGTTTCGGGGCATCCATCGCTTCGACGACTTCTGCGCCGACTTGGGCATCGGCCGGCCGATTCTGACGGCTCGCCTCAGAAAGCTGGTCGCTGCCGGTTTGATGGAGAGGGTGCCGTACCAGCACCACCCGCCGCGCTACGAGTACCGGCTGACACCGAAGGGCACGGCGCTTTCGCCGGCGATTGTTGCCCTCGTGCGGTGGGGCGACGAGAACATGTCGACAACACCACCGACCACGCGGCTGGTCCACGCTCCCTGCGGCACCGAGCTGGAACAAGGCTTCTGGTGCAAGACGTGTGCCGTGCGGTTCGGCCCAACAGCGATCCGCGGTGTTCCCGACGCCGCGCAAGCGTGAGCGAGTTTCTCGACTCGTACGCCGGCAGCAAGGGCATCGCCTCCCGGTCGGCGGTGCTGCGTCGGTTGCCGTCGAAAGGGTCGGCGTCCGGGTGGGCATCGTGCCCGTCGAGTTGATGAGCGAACTCGACGAGGCGCTGCGGCTACACCTTGCGCTTTTAGCGCATCGGGCCCGCTAGCGCGCTCGGGATGACTCGAACATCCAACCTTTTGATCCGTAGTCAAATGCTCTATCCATTGAGCTACGAGCGCCTTGCAGCCCGTCAGTGTATGCCGGTGCTACTTCCGCGGCTACCGGTTTGCGAGAGCTTCGGTCCTAGAGCTTCCAGGGTCCCCAGCCATTTCGCTGGTAGAGCTTCAGCCCGGCCTGCGCGGCGATCGTCGGGTCGAGCAACTGCTCGCCGCTGGTGACGCCCATCTCGGCGAGCCACTTGTGGTGCACATTGAAGTAGATCTGGAACAGGCCGTAGCAGCAGTAGTTCTGTGCCCGCGGGTTGAGGTGGCTCTCGCGCTTGGCGATGCGCAACGCCTCCTCCTCGAGATCGTCGGGCCAGATCTCGCGAATGATCGCTTCCACCTCGGCCGGGGTATATGACCTGGTCGGCGGATAGATCGTCGGCGTCGGTGCCGGCCGGGGGGCCTTGGTGGTTGGCGTCGCCTTGACAGTGGTGGTGGTCGGCTTGGCGGTGGTCGGTGTGGTGGCGTTGGCTGGCACGCAAATGGTGCGACCGACCATTAGGAATGTTGAAACGTTGGCCGCGTTGGCCGCCAGCACTTCCTTCATCGCCACCCCGTGCTTGTTGGCGATGCGCAGCCAACCGTCGCCGAGCACCACCGTGTACTTCTTCGCGCAGGCCAGCGAGAAGGGTGCTGCCGTGGCCGCAGCCGGCGGTTGGGTGGCGGCCGGTGTCGCCGCTTTGGTGGTGGTCGCAGTCGCAGTGGTGGGGGTGATGGCGTTGGCCGGCACACAGATCGTGTTGCCCACCAACAGGAATGTCGAGACGGTGGCCGCGTTGGCTGCGAGCAATTCCTGCATCGTGACTTGATGCTTGTTGGCGATGCGCAACCAACCGTCGCCGACGACGACCGTGTAAGTCTTCTGGCACGCAGGTGCGGCGGCAGTGACCGGCGCCTCCGCCGGCACCGCTGCTTGCGCGTCGACGGCTGCTGGTGCGGCGACAACGGCGGCTGGAGCGACCGCGGCTGGAGCGGCGGCGGAAGCAACGGTTGTGGACTCGGCTGCGGCAGCGGCGGCGATGGCTGCCTGCGTGCCGAGAGCGAATGCCGAGCGCCCGGAATCGTCACCGCGCATCGCCATTGCAACCGGAACGCCGAATGCCAGCAAGAGCACCATTGCTCCCACGCGGCGCAGCAGTGGATTCGAGTCGGGGCCAAAGGCGTGGGCGCGTCGGGCGGCGGCAGGGCTCTGGCCACCAAGGCCGGTGTCGGCATCGAATGGTTTGGTCGCCGCCTTTCGATTGCCTGACAACGGAATCTCGCGGGTGTTGCCGTGTCGGCGGGGGCCGGTTTCGGCGTGCGCGGTGCGTGGGCGGCGGGCCGTGATGCGCTCGATGGCGCGGGTCGGTTCGTGGGCCCAGAAGTCGTATTCGTCGTTGCCGGTGTCATTTCGGCGCACGAAAGC
>JACQZX010000009.1 GCA_016213665.1 Actinomycetota bacterium
ATCAACAGCTGGTTCCCGGTTGGCGCCTGCGCATCGAGTTCACCCCAATACGCAACCCGCTCACCGGTGGTGGTGTCGAGAATCACAACTGGGGCATCGTTGTCGAGTGAGGCACCGATGTCGGTGCTGGCTGCGATACCGGTGACCTCGACATCGAGACCGGGCACCATCGCCAGGATCGCCGAACCGGGGGAGAAGCCATCGCCCCTGTTCTGATCGGTGACATCAATCGGCACACCGGCGGTGTTGCTGGGTGTGCTGCCCGCCTGGATGTCGAGTCGGCGTCCGGTGGGGGTTGTTGCGTCGGGGCGGGTGAACGCATCGTTGGGCCACGGCAGCAGGCAAGCACGTTCGTCGAGCGGATCACACACGAGTGCCTCCGCCAATATCGCGTTCTCGGGCGCCGTAGTTGTCGTTGGCGAGTCGGCCTGCGGGATCGTCGTCGCCGACGCCTCCGAACCGGTTGAGTCATCGGAACTGCAAGCCAGCCCGAAGAGTGCCGCGACAGTGACGAGAGCGGCGGTGGGCAATGGACGGCTACGCATGCCACCTACGCTGTCACATCCGGCTGCAGGTCCGCAGCTTCGACCAACGCACCGGCTAGCCTCGTACGCGTGTTCGTACGCGACGCCGGCCCAGATTCGAATGTCGTGCTGGGCATCGACCCTGGGTTGACGCGCTGTGGGTATGCCGTGCTGCACGCCGTCGGTCACTCGGTGCGCGCAGTCGCATTGGGCGTCATCCGCACACCGCCGACCGATGCATTGCCGCAGCGACTGGCCGATCTCCAGCGCGAACTGGTCGCCCTGCTCGTCGAATACCGGCCTGGCGCCGTGGCGGTGGAACAGGTGTTCTTCCAAACCAACGTGCGCACGGCAATGAGCGTCGGCCAGGCCAGCGGATTGGCGCTCGCCGAGGCCGCGGCCCACGGTTGCGACGTCGTGCAGTTCACGCCCAATCAGGTGAAGGACTGTGTTGCCGGGTGGGGTGGCGCCGACAAGAGCCAGGTGCAGCGGATGGTGCAAGCGCGCCTGGGGCTCGCCGCGCCTCCCAAACCCGCCGACGCCGCCGACGCGGCGGCGCTGGCACTGTGTTACCTGGCGGTCGCCCCCATGCGACGGAGCATTCGAGCGGCGGTAGGTCGATGATCGGTTCGCTGCGTGGCACGGTTCTGGAACGTTTGCCGAGTGCCGGCCGCGACGAGTCGTGTGCGCTCGTCGAGGTCGGCGGAGTCGGCTATCTGGTGTCGGTCACTCCGCGCACGTTCGCCGAGCTCGAGCCGGGTAGTGCGGCCTTCCTCTACGTGCACCACCACATCCGCGAAGACGCGCAGACGTTGTTCGGTTTTCTGCATCGCGACGAGCGGGCCACCTTTCAGGTACTGATCGCCACCCACGGGATCGGTCCTGCCCTAGCACTGGCGATCCTTGGTACCCATTCCCCGGCGGTGCTCGTCGACATCGTCGCCGCGAGCGATCTTGGCGCGCTCACGCTGGTGCCCGGAGTGGGCAAGAAGACCGCCGAGCGACTGCTGGTCGAATTGCGAAACCGCCTCAGCCTGCCGCTGCTCGATCAGGTCCCTTCCGCAGATGGTGGCGGAGGCGCAAAACCTTCCGTCGTCAGCGACGTCCGCGAAGCGCTTGCCGGGCTCGGGTACGCGCCAGATGAGATTCGTGAAGCGTTGCGTGAGCTGCCGGCGAGCGGCGACGCCAGTGGCCTGCTGCGCGATGCTTTGAAGATGCTGGGGGCCAGGCGTGCGTGACGAATTCTTGGAGCCAGGCCCGATCGCCGACGAGGATACGGAAGAGGTCGGTCTGCGCCCGCGCCGACTTAGTGAGTTCGTCGGTCAGACGGAACTGAAAGAGCACCTCTCGATCGTGCTCGAGGCGGCCAACAAGCGTGGGCAGCCAGCCGATCACCTGCTGATGGCCGGCCCGCCGGGCCTTGGCAAGACTTCGATGGCGGGCATCGTTGCCGCCGAGATGGGTGTGCATCTGCACATCACTTCCGGTCCGGCGCTCGAACGCGCCGGCGACCTGGCGGCGATCCTCACCAAACTGGAAGAAGGAGACGTACTCTTCATCGACGAGATCCATCGCCTTTCGCGGGCAGTGGAGGAGATTCTTTATCCGGCAATGGAGGATTTTCAGCTCGACATCGTGGTGGGCAAAGGCCCGGCAGCGTCGAGTATCCGGCTCACGTTGCCACCGTTCACACTCATCGGTGCGACGACCCGCACCGGCATGATCACCGGCCCGTTGCGCGACCGATTCGGATTGGTGGCCCGCCTCGACTATTACGCCGCCGATGAGCTCGAGGCCATCGTGCGGCGCGCGGCCGGCATCTTGAAGGTGCAGATCTCGACCGAAGGAGCCTGGGAGATTGCTCGTCGTTCGCGAGGCACGCCGCGTATCGCCAACCGGTTGCTGCGGCGTGTCCGCGACTTCGCCGAGGTGCGGGGCGACGGCACCATTGCCGAGTCGACCGCCCGCGAAGGGTTGAAAGTTTTCGGTGTCGATGAACTCGGCCTCGACAAGGTCGACCGCGCGATTCTGAGTGCAATCTGTCAACAGTTCTCCGGCGGCCCGGTCGGGCTGAGCACGTTGGCGATCAGTGTCGGCGAGCAGCCCGAGACGGTCGAAGACATGTACGAGCCATTTCTCATCATGCAGGGCATGCTCGCCCGCACCCCGCGTGGCAGAGTCGCGATGCCGGCGGCCTATGCGCACATAGGCCTGTCGGTGCCCACCACGGCGCGGCCGCCGGCTCTCTTCGACTGAATTACCGCCGCTAGCCTCATCGATTGATGAAGAAAGCTGCCGAATCCAGCGACGATGAAGTTCGCGACGAGTTGCCCGACGAACTGAACGCGGCGGCGTACGCCGGGCCGTACGAGTTCCCCGACAACAGTCGTCGTCGCAAGCCGGGTGTGATGTACCTAGTGTTCGCGGTGGGGTGTGCCGCGCTCTGGACCACGCGCGCGGACGAGTCGGCGCTTGTCAACGATGGCTTCCTGTGGGCTGCCGTGCTGCTGGCCGTGGTCGGGGCGTATTCGCTCACTTCCGGTTGGCGCATGAAGATCGACGAGAAGCAGGCCTTGGTGGCTGCACAAGGGGCTGTCGGTTTCGCAGTTGGCCACGCCTCCGCGCAACAGGTGTGGCGTGGATTGCGTAGCCGACCGACATGGCGGGTGCTGATCTATTCCGCCGAAGAACCACCGCGTCGCCGCGGACTGGTGCTTGTCGACGCGGTCGATGGTCGAGTAGTCGAGCACCTCGTGCAGGAAAACCCCGTGGAGGAATGGGACATCTGAGTCCAGCGCAGTCCATTGCCGGCGTTGTCGCGCCGTTACGGTTTTCGTTTTGGTGGGGCGCCGCGGGGTTGGCTGGTTTGGTGTTGTCCGTTGTGCCAGGTGACGTGGAGTTCGTTGTTGGGTAGGAGTTTGAGGTGTAGGTGTTGGTGGTGGACGAGGTGGTGGTGGCGGCTGCAGAGCAATACCAGGTTGGTGTATTCGGTTGTTCCTTGGTGGCGCCACCATTGGATGTGGTGGGCGTCGCAGTGGCGGATGTTGCGGTCGCAGCCGGGGAAGCGGCAGCCGCCGTCGCGGGTGGCGATTTGGCGGAAGAGTTTGCGTGGTACGACGTAGCGGCTGCGGCCGTAGCTGTGGGGGGTGCCGTTGGTGTCGCGCAAGATGGCGTGGATGATGCAGTCGCAGAGGTAGGTGTCGGTGCATGATGGGTGGACGAGTCGGGCGTCGTCGTCGTTGATCGCGATCGGTGTGTCGGTGAGGGTGGTGAGGTCGGCGGAGATGCTGATGTGGGGGAGGTGGCGGCGGGTGCCGTCGCCTGTGTGGTTGTTGTTGTAGAAGGCGGCGATGTCGAAGATGGCGTCGCCGTTGCGTTGTGGGTGGGTGCGGGTGTCGTTGTCGCCGTCGTAGGTGACGGCGTTACGTAAGGCTTTCTCGAACTCTGTTGCGGCGGCGTCGTCCAATATGAAGCGGCCGAGCAGTGCACCGTCGCCGGCGCGGGTGCAGGTGAGTCGCGGACGGGTTCGGTGGGTGGTTGGTCGTTGTCGATGAGGGCGTCGGCTCGTTGGCGCCATAGTTGGCAGGCGGTTTCGGTGTCGGCGACGGTCAGCGGGGTGAGCGCGGCGATGAGCACCGTTTGGTGGTCGGTGAGTAGTGGTTCGTGTTTTGGTCGGCAGACCGCGGCGAGGGCGTCGACCTGGCCGGCGGTGAAGGTGTGGTTGACGGCGGCGTCGGCGATGGCGGGGAAGCGGTCGAGGAAGCGGCCGCGGGCGACGAGGCGGTGGGCGTCGCGGTTGGACATGCGGGCATGGTGGCGGAGCCAGGCGGCGATCGATATCGACCCGTCGAGTGCCCATTCGCCACTGGTTTCCAGTCGGCGGGTGGCGAGCGCCAACACTGCTGCCCGTTGTTCGTGTTCGGACAGCGCTGCGAGCAGTTCGGCGCCGCTGAGAACAATCTGTTCGGCCACGGTGTCAACATTGCTCATGGTGGATAGCGTACACCTGTTCGACACCAACTCCAACCGAAGAACCATATTCCGTATGACTTTCAGCGATACAAGTCCGAACCGCCATCACCGTTGGAGATGCTTGGCGCCGACGGCGACGCACGTTCTCCAGCGCCTGACCTACCGCGTGGCGGCGGTGCTGCTGATCGCGATCAGTCGGTTGTCGTTTCCTATCACTGCTACTACCCACCGCCGACCGTCGCGTCCTGCGATCGTGAGTCTTGCGCGGTTGGCGGCGAGGTCGTCGGTCAGAACTGCAATGCGTGAGTCGTCTACCGGCCATTGCGTGAGCCCGTTGGCACCTACCTGGACCAGCGCGTACCCGGTGGCGCCGTCGGGGGACTGACGCGGCCAGCTGAAGACCAACTGATCGCCGACTCGTTCTACTGCGAGTACGAACGACGCCGTTGGAATCGAGGTTGATATCGCGGTTGTGGTCGGGGCATCAGTGGTGGCGCGCGGCGGTGATGTCGTCGGCGAAGTGTTCGGCAGGTTCGATTGCGTGGTGGGCGGCGTGGTGGCGGGTGATGAGGCGTCTGTCGTGGTGGAAGGTGGCTCGAAGGTTCCGGGCGTGGTGAGGGTGATCGTGCTTTCGGGCGTGATCGGTTGCAAGCTGCCGGGGTTTCCGCGTCGAACAAGTGATGTACCGAGTGCCAGCAGTAGAACCGCTGCGGCGGCAGCGACAGCGATCCAAGAGACGCCGTTGGAGTTGCTCCGCGACCGGGACAGTTGCGCCTCGATCTCGTTCACGCGGCGGTCGTCGAGCGGGGGCACCCGGGTGCTTCCCAAACGCCGTAGTCGTTGTTCCAGGTCGTCACTCATCGCATGTTCCCTCCATCGAGTTCCTTGCGTAGGGCCGCGAGCGCACGATGCGTGAGCACAGCGCAGTTGGTCGGGCTGATGCCAAGGTGTGTGGCGACCTCGGACGGAGTCAGTCCGCCGACGAATCGCAGTGACAGCACCGTGTTGTAGCGGCGAGGCAGACGTGCAAGCGCGGCAATCAGGGCAGGGTCGCCATGGTCGTCGTCCTCATCGGGCGCAAAGGACTGCTCGTGCAGAAGTCGCAATGCCCGCTGGCCTCGCTCGGAGTGCTGTCGCTGCCGGCGGCGCGCCTGGTCGATGATCTCGTTGGTGGCAATACGGGTCAGCCAGGCGATGAAACCGCTGCCGTTGGCCTGGTACGTGTGCAGTGAGCGCAGCGCGCGTTCGAATGTGATCGCGGTGATGTCTTCGGCTTGTTGGGCATTGCCGGTGCGGCGATGGGCGAAGGCGTAGATGGTCTGCACGTTCCGGCGATACAGCTCGGCGAAGGCAGTCATGTCGAGACGTGCGAGGCCGACGAGCGTGCTTTCGTCGACCTCGCCGTAGCTCGTCATTACCTCCAGGTTGTCACCTCCGATACTGCGTCAGACGACGATGGTGATCACCGGACTGCGGCCGACCACCTGCCCGGCAACGTTGAACGTGACCAGTACGAAATCCAGTTCACGAGCGCGTCTTGGAATGCTGCGGGTGTAGCTGCCCGCGGCGGGCGGCCGAAGCGTCTTCAGCACGACTCGACCGCCGCTGTTCACCGAGCCGTAGAGCACGACCTTGACGGCGTTGTCGCCGGTTGGAGTTCGCCACTCACAGTGCACTTTGTTGCGGTCGGTTTGGGTGCACGCCAGATGCAGACGCTCGAATCGGGGCGAGTCGGTCCTAACTGAGGTGTCGGCGGTCGGGTGTGGCTCCCGCGGCGGGTCGTCGGCCCACGCGGTCGGGGTAATGAGTGTTAGGGACATTGCGCTTGTGCTGGCCAGAACCGCCAGCCGATTACGGGTTGTCATGTCGCTCCTTGGGGGTAGTTATCCGTCACACCCCTTTCAACGATGGTCGCGCCCAGCGCATTACACTGACCAGCGATGTTTGACGGTAAGTTCCGCGCTCCGGTCGATAAGGCCGTCAAGCCGATCGGCAACGGGTTACGCCGCACCGGTCTCACGCCCGACCACCTCACCGTTGTCGGGCTGTTGGTGGCCGTCGGCGCTGCTGTCGCCATTGGATTCGGGCAACTCAAGCTCGGGCTGCTGCTGGTGATCCTGGCGGCCCTGCCCGATCTACTCGATGGGGCGCTGGCCAAGGCCTCCAACACATCCAGCCAACGGGGCGCCTTCTTCGATTCGACCATCGATCGCTTTGCCGACGCGCTGCTGTTCGGCGGCGTGGCTTGGCACTTCGGCTCTACGGAATCGCGACACCTGGCCATGCTGCCGTTCGCGATCATGGCTCTCAGCTCTGTTATCAGTTACATGCGAGCCAAGGCCGAATCGCTCGGACTCGACGCCAAGGGTGGCTTGATGGAGCGCGCCGAGCGCATCATCGCGCTGTGTCTCGGGCTCTTGTTCGAGCCGCTGCTCATCCCGATTCTGTGGGTGATGCTCGCGCTCACCACAGCTACCGCGGTGCAGCGATTCGTGAAGGTGTGGAAGCAGGCGGCCGTTGCACCGGTCACCGCCCAGCGCATCGAGTTGCGCCGTAGCCGTCGGCATGGTCGGCGGGTAGTGCGCACCGAGCGGCGGCGCACTCGCATCGCTCGCACCACCGGGCGCATTTCGACCCGCCGTGACTGAGTCGGAGTCGACGCGCCGTCGCCTCTCCGATGCTGCGACCGTAGGCGGCTATCGCCTAGGTTCGCTGGCTGCGCGGCTGATGCCCGGCCCGATGGCTTCGGTCACTGCGGCTTCGCTGGGCTTCAGCGCCAGCTTGTCGAGCCCCTCCAAAAGGGCGATGATCGAACGACACCTAAAGCGGGTCAACCCGAAGATTCGGGGCGCTTCGTTGCGCGTTGCCGCACAGCAGGCCTTCGACAGTTATGCGCGGTACTACATGGAAAGTTTTCGGCTACCGACGATCAGCAAGAAGACTGTCGAGCGCGGGTTCACGATCGACGGCTACGAGCACGTCACCGATGCACTGGCGCAGGGCCACGGTTGCATCTTCGCGCTGCCGCACCTCGGCGGGTGGGAGTGGGCCGGCCGCTGGATCACCGATCAGGGGATGAAGATGACGGTGGTGGTGGAGGCGCTGGAGCCCAAGGAGTTGTTCGACTGGTTTGCCGACTTGCGCAAGGAGTTGGGCATGACGGTCGTCTCGACAGGGCCGCAAGCCGGAACTGCGGTCCTGAAGGCGCTGCGGGCAAACGAGATCGTATGCCTGCTGTGTGATCGCGACATTGAACGCAGCGGCGTCGATGTCGACTTCTTCGGCGAGCGAACTACTTTGCCCGCCGGCCCGGCGATGATGGGCTTGCGTACCGGGGCGCCGATCCTTCCGGTTGCGGCCTACTTCACGCCCGCGTACAACGGACACCACGCCATCGTCCGTCCGCCTCTGCCGATGCAGCGCATGGGGAAGCTGCGCGATGACATTGGCCGCGTCACGCAACTTCTGGCCTACGAACTCGAGTTCCTCATCAGACGCGCGCCGGAGCAATGGCACCTGTTCCAGCCGAACTGGCCCAGCGATCCCGGGTACAACGACTGAAGCGGAGCGCGCGCGAGCCGCGGTAGTAGGGGCGTTGTTCTCTGGACGGTCGCCGCGCCGGCGAGCAATGTAGGAAGCGGAGGTCTGCAACATGTCCGCCGACCCGATTCTCACTTTCCTTGGCGGGGCCGGAACAGTCACTGGTAGCAAGTTCTTGGTCGACGTCGCCGGTCAGAGAGTCTTGATCGACTGCGGTCTGTTTCAGGGCCTACGTGAACTGCGCGCCCGTAACTGGTCTCCGCTGCCGGGCGTTGCGCCGGCCGAACTTGCGGCGGTCGTCATAACTCATGCTCATCTCGATCACTGCGGCTACCTTCCGCGACTGGTGCGCGGTGGGTTCTCTGGGCCGGTGTACGTAACAGCCGATACCGCCGCACTGATGGCTGTGGTGCTGCCCGACAGCGGAAGGTTGCTGGAGGAGGAATCCGACTTCGCCAACGACAAGGGTTACTCAAGGCATTCGCCGGCGCTGCCGTTGTATACCGAGGCCGATGCGATCGACTCCTTGGGGTTACTTCAGTCGATCGATTTCGGTGCGACGTTCGCGCCTGCGAATCAGATGTCATGTCGGTTCGACGTCGCCGGTCACATCCTTGGCTCGGCGACGTTGCGCTGCGAGATGGAAGCACCTTCAACGGGTACGAGTTTGGTCGTCAGATTCAGTGGTGATCTTGGCCGCGGCAGTCATCCACTGTTGAAGCCACCGCAACCGCCCGGGGACGCCGACTGGATCGTTGTTGAGTCGACCTACGGTGATCGCGAACACGATGTCGATGATCCGGTCGACAGACTCGCCGATCTGATCACAAGGACCGTCGAGCGCGATGGAATGGTGATCGTTCCGTCGTTTGCTGTCGACCGCACAGACGTGCTGCTCTTTCACCTCGCCCGACTGGCCAGGGAGGGGCGACTCCCGAAGGTGCCGGTCTTCGTCGACAGTCCGATGGCGCTCGCCGCGCTGAGCGTGTACCGCCGATCCATGGTCGAAGGTCGAGCCGACGTCCGCGCGGAACTACGGGGCGACGACGATGTGTTCGCGGTTCCGGGGATCGAGGAAGTCCACGACGCCGATGGTTCGCGGGCGATCTCCGCGCGCTCCCACTCCGCCATCGTGATCGCGGGGGCAGGTATGGCAACCGGTGGGCGAGTCGTGCATCATCTCGAGCGCTTCTTGCCCGATCGCAAGAACTCTGTCGCGCTCGTCGGATTTCAAGCCAACGGCACGCGGGGCCGTTCACTACTCGATGGGGCCGATTCGTTGAAGATCCATGGCCACTACGTAAAGGTCCGTGCGGAGATTGTCGATCTCACCGGCTTCTCCGTGCACGCCGACCGTAGCGAGCTACTCGATTGGATCGGGGCCGCCGACCGAGAACCGTTGGGAACCTTCGTGGTTCATGGAGAGCAGGCAGCCTCGCTGTCGTTGGCAACCGGTATTCGGGAGCGGGATTTGTCGGCTGCCACTCCTGTTCATGGTGAGCGCGTGCGCCTCCTTGGGCGACGATGAGCGGTGGGCACCAGCGTGCCGGTAATCGGGATTCCCGGGGCACGGTAGGCTTGCCGGTCATGCCCATCGAGCAACGCGACGGATATCGCCTCTGGGAGGGCGGACCGGTGCCAAAGGGCACCGATGGCATCACCATCGGCTCGCTGGTGATCGTTCGCCCGGGCAGGTCGTCGGCCTACCTGCTGCGTCGCGAACTGGTTCACGTTCGCCAGTGGCGTCGCTACGGCGCGGCGGGCTTCGCGGTGCGATATGTGGCTAGCTATGCGCTTTGGCGGGCGCGCCGCAAGGGGCACCGAGGTGCGCGACTGCGAGTGCCTTTGGAAATCGAAGCCGACTGGGTTGCTCGTCGGCAGTTGGCCACAGCCGTGCGCGAGGAACTTTCCGAGCACATCGCGTCGTAGCCGTCGTCGTGGCCGCTATGTTCGACCTTGGCTCCCCCAGTTGATCGTTGCGGGCGTGCGCGCCCGATTGGCGAAGGGGAGCAACGGCGATGGAATTGCCGGATCGTCCCATACCCAGCCTCCCGCTGCGCGAGCGCGCCCGGGCGTGGATCGCATGGGTGGGCAGCGGCCGTCTGGCGGCTTCGGCGCTGGCGGTGTTGGCAGTGTTGGCCGGTGGCTACTGGCTCGTAGAGCCGCCGGCGGCCACGACTGACTCGAAGCTGCCCTACGCCGGATCGGCCGCGACCGTGGCGACGACGACTCCGCCCGATGTCGCGGGCATTGCCAGCACGACATCGGTGAACGCGGGCGCGCTCATCGTTCATGTGGCCGGCGCCGTCAACGCACCGGGCGTCTATCAACTGGACGCGGGGTCGCGTGTGATCGACGCTGTGCAGATCGCCGGTGGCCTTGCTTCGACAGCGAATGCCGACGGAGTGAACCTGGCCGCACTCATCGCCGACGGCCAGCGCGTTTACGTGCCGGCGGTCGGCGAGGTGCCACCGCCGATAGTCACCGGCGACGGCGGCGTGGCCGTCGCTGCCAGCCTGCCGATCAACATCAACAGTGCCTCTGCCGCGCAACTGGAAGCGTTGCCCGGTGTCGGCCCGGCCACCGCGGCAGCGATCGTTGCCCGCCGCGAACAGTTCGGGCCGTTCGCGTCGGTCGACGCGCTGGCCGACGTGCGCGGCATCGGTCCCGCGAAACTCGAAGCGATTCGGCCACTGGCAA
>JACQZX010000102.1 GCA_016213665.1 Actinomycetota bacterium
ATCGTCGGGCTGATCTCGGCCCCTACCCTGATCCTTAGCGGTGCCGAGGATCGGTGGGTCGACGTGACCAACGCGCACGCCCTCGGCCGCGCGATCGCTGGTTCGCGGGTGGAGGTGCTCCCCATCGGCCACATGATGATCACGGAACAACCGGCAGTGGTGGCGGCGTTGCTCCATTCGCACCTGGCCGCGAACTGAGTTCGGGCGCCGTGTTCCGTGACGGGGTTTGTTGCGGCTTTCGGAACGGATCAGCCCCAGAAGCCTCGCTGGGACGATCCAGCCCCAGAAGCCGGTGTTGTTCGGTACCGTGGCCTCCTTGAATACGGCTCGGCGGACACTCTCGGAGAGCGAGTCGAAGGCGCTGCTGCACGAATACGGGGTGCCTTTCGCTCGCGAGTGCATCGCCACCGACGCCGCCGGCGCGGTGGCCGCCGCGGTCGAGCTCGGTTTCCCGGTGGTCGTCAAGTTGTGCGGCGATTCCATCGCGCACAAGACCGAGCGTGGGTTGGTGAAGTTGCGACTCGCCGACGAGGCCGCGGTCGCCGCTGCCGCCGACGAATTGTTGGGTAGCGCCACCGCTGCCGACGGAGGTGTGTCGCTGCTCGTCGCACCGATGGTCCGTGGCAGCAGGGAGTTGATCGCCGGCGTGGTTCACGACGCGCAGTTCGGGGCGACAGTGATGCTCGGTGTTGGTGGCGTGATGGCGGAGGCACTCGCCGATGTGGTCTTTCGTCCCGTGCCCATCAGCGCGGTCGATGCGCACGACATGATCGACGGACTCGCGACACGAACGTTGTTGGGCGAATTTCGCGGCGCCGCGGCAGTCGATCGCGACCAACTTGCGCGAGTGCTGCTCGCACTCTCGAAGTTTGCCGGCGACCACGCAGACGTGGCCGGCATCGATGTCAATCCGCTGATCGTCGGCGACGATGGTTCGCTGGTCGCGGTCGATGCGTTGGTGGAGCTCGGAGACCCGGCGGCTGCGTCGTTGGTGGCGAGTCGCCGGCGGCCAACCGACGGGCAGTTCCGTGCGTTGTTCGAACCGCGCGGTCTGCTCGTGGCCGGAGCCAGCAGTCACCCTGGCAAGTTCGGCTTCGTCGGCCTGCACAACATCATTGCCGGTGGCTATCGAGGGGCGGTGTTCGCGAGCAACCTGCAGGGTGAAACCGTGCTCGGTGTCGAGACGGTTTCCGACATCGCGCAGTTGCCCGATGGGGTTATTGACCTCGTGTTCGGGTGCACACCCGCGAGCGCCAACCCGGCGCTGCTACGCGCGTGCGCGGCCAAGGGCATCAGGGCCGCGTTCCTGACATCTGCCGGCTACGGCGAAGCGGGAGCGGACGGGCGCCTGGCCGAGCAAGAACTGGTGGCACTTGCCGACGAATTGGACATCCTGCTCGCCGGGCCCAACGGGCAGGGCCTGGTCAGCACCCCCGCCTCGCTGTGCGCGCAGATCGTCTCGCCGTACCCGCCGGCGGGCGGCATCTCCGTGGCCAGCCAAAGCGGTAACCTCGTGAGTGCCTTCCTCAACTACGCGCGCCAAACCGGTGTCGGGATCAGCCGTGCGGTCTCGGCCGGCAATGCCGCCGCGGTCACCGCCGCCGACTACCTCGACTGGTATGCCGACGACCCGGCAACGAAGGTGTCGATCGCGTACCTGGAGGGCATCGTCGACGGCCGCTCCCTGCTGCAACGGCTCACGTCGATCGCGGCGCGCAAGCCACTCGTCGTCGTCAAAGGTGGCGCCAGCGAAGGCGGTGCGCGTGCCGCTGCCAGTCACACAGGGGCATTGGCAGCCGATGACAAAGTGTTCGACGGTGTCTGCCGCCAAGCAGGCGTCACCCGCGCAGTGACAGTAGAGGAAGCTTTTGAAGTTGCCGCGACATTTGCAACCCAACCACTGCCCGGTGGGCCTGACACTGTTGTGCTCACTACCGCCGGTGGGTGGGGCGTCGTCACGTGCGATGCGATTGCCCGCGACGGACGGCTGCGTTTGCTGGCGTTACCCGATGACCTGCGAGCACAAATCGACGGCAAGCTCCCGCCACGGTGGAGTCGTAATAACCCCATCGACTGCGCCGGAGGCGAAACGCGTGACACAATTCCGGAAGTTATGGAGCTCATTGCGGCGCATCCAGCAGTGCACTCGATCATCTACCTCGGCCTTGGGATTCAGAGCAACCAGGCGCGGTCGATGCGAGAGGGGCGCTTCTTCCCCGATCATGGGCTGGAACGCATCGTCAACTACCACGAGCGACAGGACGAGCGTTTCGCCGAGGCCGCACATGAACTGTCGGTTCGCTTCGGTAAGCCGATACTCACGGCCACCGAATTGGCTGTCGCCGACCCCGACAACGCCGGCCCGCGAGCGGTCCGCGCAACAGGGCGACTGTGTTACGCGAGCGGCAATCGCGCGGTGACGGCACTCGGCCACCTGTGGCAGTACGCCCAGTTCCGTGGCCGCAGGGGGTTGAACTGAGTGGCACGTCGACGCAACCCCTATCCGGCCCTTGTCGTGATGGCCCTGATTCCCGCCGCCGGACTATTCGGCTTGTGGCGTTGGGCGAGCGGTCAGCAACCGGATCCGATCGTTGCACCGACTTCGCCAACGTCGGTGCCCGTCGTCCAGCCCGCCGCCCTCACGACTCCTCTGCTGTCGGTGCGCCGTGCGCCGGCCGTGCTCTCGCGTGTCGTCAACGAAGCGCAGTTCCTCGAGGCGCTGCAGCCGTTTGTGGAAACTCTCGGGCCAGCTTCGTGCTTCGCGGTCGCGGTCGACGGTGACGAGGTCATCACCGCCAACGCCGCGGCCTCGCTACGACCGGCGAGCAATGTCAAGTTGATTACCGCCGCAGTCGCGTTGGAAGTCCTCGGGCCAGAGTTCACATACACGACAACCGTGAAGGGCGTGGTAGGCGCCGATGGAGTCGTGGCGGGCGACCTCTACTTCGTCGGTGGTGGCGACCCGGTACTGAACAGCATTTGGTGGGATGGCCCGAACAAGCATTACCCGCCGTTCAATCGCACCGCGGTCGAATCGCTGGCCGACGCGATCCTGGCCGCCGGTGTCACGTCGATCACAGGTGCGGTAGTCGGCGACGCATCGCGCTACGACTCGGAGTTGTACCCGCCTTCGTGGGCGGCCGCCGACCAGCTCGTCGAGGGCGGGCCGGTGTCGGCACTGCTGGTCAACGACTCCCGCATCACCGCCACCGCTGCTTCCAAGGACGATCCAGTCGTTGCGGCCGCGACCGTGCTCACCACGCTGCTGGAAGAGCGCGGTATTACGGTCGGCGATGCCGCCGCCGCGGGGCAGGTGCCGGCCGCCTCGTCGACGATCGCCTCGATCGTGTCGCAGCCGCTGCCGGCAATTCTCGCCGAGATGCTGACCACCAGCGACAACACCACCGCCGAGATGGTGTTGAAGGAGATCGGGCTGGCGCGAGGCAACGCCGGCACCCGCGAGGCTGGACTAGCGGTAGTGATGTCGACCCTGCGCACTTGGGATGTTCCCGTCGATGGCCTGACCCTTGTCGACGGTTCCGGTTTGTCCGACGACGACCGGGCGACGTGTGGGGCACTGCTGGCGGTAATCGAGCACGGATCGCTGGCCGATGGTGTCGGTCAGGGATTGGCCATTGGCGGAGCGACGGGTGGCACGCTGTTCGACGAATTCGTTGCCGGTCAACCGCTGTCGGGCGTCATCCGCGCGAAGACCGGCACGCTGTACAACTACGCGGACGGCACCGGCACCGATGGTAAGCCAGGCGCCAAGTCGCTCTCGGGCTACGTGCCACGCGACGATGGCAGCGTGATCGAGTTCTCGCTGCTGCTCAACGGGCAACAGATCGCCGAGGAAGCGCAATACCGTCCGTTCTGGACCGCGATGGCCGCAATCTTCGCCGAGTATCCGAGCGGACCGACGGTGCAAGATCTCGGGCCTCGCTAGCGACGCGCGTGAACACACTTCCGATGTTCCCGTTGGGGAGCGTCCTGTTTCCCGGTGGGGCACTGCCGCTGCATGTCTTCGAACCGCGCTACCAGGCGTTGGTGCGCGACTGCATCGCTGCGCCCGATCACGAGTTCGGGGTAGTGCTCATCGATCGCGGCAGCGAAGTAGGCGGCGGCGAGGTTCGTCGCGACGTGGGCGTCGTCGCACGCATGGTGCAGGTCCTGGAGCTCGCCGACGATCGATTCGCCGTCGTGGCGATCGGAGCGGAGCGCATACGAGTGGTTCAATGGCTCGCGGACGACCCGTATCCGCGGGCGGTCGTCGAACGGTGGGCCGAGCAATCGACGCACGAGGGTGACAGTGCCCTGGTCGACGACATCGTCCGCCGCGCGCAACAGTTCGCGCGCGGGGGCGAGGCCCCGGTGAGCTCTGCCGACGCGTTCGAGGTTGCCGAGCAACTGCCCCTTGGCGCCGCCGATCGGTACGCACTGTTGTGCGCCGACGGTCCCGCCGAGCGATGGCAGGCCCTAGACCGCGCCCTCGGCGATATCGAGGCGGCGCTCGCATTTCGCCGAGATGTGTGATCGGCCCGGCGCATTTCCCCGTACCGGTGCTAAACATTGTGTGTGGCCAAGGCGAGCAGTGACACCAGCAAGTCCCGCAACACAAGAAAGGCCCGCGACACCAAGAAGGATGCACCGGTGGGTCAGATCCCGCAGACCGTGCAACTGCTGAAGGACTACGCCCGCCAAGAGACGTTAGGACCGCTGAAGGGTGCCGGGCGCTGGATCGCACTCGGCATCGCCGGTGCGTTGCTGATCGGTGTGGCCACCGCCTTTCTCGCACTCGGCGCACTGCGCATGATCCAGACCGAGTGGCCAAGCACCTTCCGCGGCAGGTGGATGAGCCTGGTGCCCTACGCAAGTTCGTTCGTGTTCTGTCTGATTGTCGCCGGCCTGGCGATGATGCGCATCAACAAACAACCGCTGAACAAGGAAAAGAGCTGATTGTGACGCAACCACGGACTCAACAACGCATCACCCGTGACGACCTGGAAGCAAAGTTCCGCGAAACCCAAAGCGGTTGGCAGGGCAAGCTGGAAGACAAGAAGCAATCGCTTATGGCGATCGCGTCGATCGCCGGTGTTGCCTTGCTGCTGCTGTTCTTCGTGCTGGGCAAGCGGTCAGGCAAGAAGAAGACGACGTTCGTCGACATCCGGCGGGTCTAGGGCGAATGGTCGGCAAACCGGGTCTGTTGTCGCCCAGCCTGTACCTCCGTCAACGGTCACTGCACAAGGGCCTGTTCGGCGGTCACCGCGGCTGGATGGTCGTCGGCGTGATGGTGTGGGGTCCAAGGCTGGTGAAGCGATTCCTCGGCCGCCAAGAGCAACTGATCGCGACCGAGCGACTGTTGCCAGGCCAGTCGATTCAGCTAGAGGCACACACGCCGCTCACTCGCCGCCAGCGCAAGGCCGCGGAGCGGATCGCGGCCGAGGGGTAGGTTCCCCGCTTCGGTGGGGCACAATGGATCGATGAAGGTGCTGCTGCGCAATCCGTCGCGTGAGATCGAGCTCGCCGGTCGCCGCAGCGTCAACTCGCTACTGGCCGAACTGGCGTTGCCGCGGGAAGCACATCTGGTCATCCGCAACGGCACGCTCGTTCCCGGCGATGCCGATCTGGCCGCCGACGATTTGGTCGAGATTCGCCCAGTCATCTCGGGTGGTGCCTGATCGTCGCCGCACCGTCGAAGTGCCGCACGTGCCGCGGTCCGGCAATCATCGACCTGCCGCGTCATAACGCCAACTTCTGTGCCGAACACTTCCTCGAGTTCTGCCGGCGGCAAGTGGTGAAGGCAATCGAGAAATTCGACATGCTGCACGTGACCGATCGCGTGCTCGTCGCGGTGTCGGGCGGTAAGGACAGCCTGGCCGTATGGGATCTGCTCACCGAACTCGGTTACCAGGCCGACGGTCTTTACGTCGGTCTCGGCATCGGCGAGTACAGCGACACCTCCGGCGCACACGCGCGGCGTTTCGCCGACGAGCATGGCTTGAAATTGATCGAAGTCTCGCTGCGTGACGAGTACGGCTACGACGTACCCACGGCCGCAGCCGCGACGAACCGGGTGCCATGCAGTGCCTGCGGCATCAGCAAGCGGCACTTGTTCGACAAAGCGGCCATCGACGGTGGCTACAACGTGCTGGTCACCGGCCACAACCTCGACGACGAGGCGGCCGTGCTGTTGGGCAACACGTTGCGGTGGGACATCGAGTACTTGGCTCGGCAACTGCCGGTGCTGCCCGCACGCGACGGTTTCCCCAAGAAGGTCAAGCCGTTGGTGCGACTCACCGAGCGCGAGATGGCAGCATGGTGCATCGTGCGTGGCATCGACTACCTGGTTGACGAATGCCCGATCGCTGCCGGCAACAAGCATCTCGCCTACAAGGCAGTCCTCAACTCCGTCGAACACGAGTCGCCGGGAAGCAAGGCAGCCTTCTACCTCAACTTCCTCGAGAACATGTCGCCGTTACTGGCGGGGATGTCGGTGGCCGGCAAGGATTCGCTGCACTCGTGCGCGACGTGCGGCGCACCCACGACCGGCGAGAACTGTGCGTTCTGCAGCATCGTCGGCAAGGCGGCGGCGTTGGATCCAGTTCCAGTCGAATGTGTCCTGGGCAAGTCGGTTGGCAAGTCGTTAAGCAAGAGAGCACGACGATGAACCGACCGTTTGCGATCGGCGACAAGGTGTTGCTGCTCGACAGCAAGCTGCGCCGTTACTTGATCACCCTCGCCGAAGGCGCCGAGTTCCACACACACGCCGGGTTGGTGCCCCATGCCGACTTCGTCGGCCGGCCAGAAGGTGTCGTGCTTACCAGCACCAAGGGGGCGGCCTATACCGCGCTGCGCCCCACACTTGAAGACTTCGTGTTGGAGATGCCGCGCGGCGCGCAGGTGATCTATCCCAAGGACCTGGCGCCGATCTGCATGATCGCCGACATCGGACCCGGGGTGCGGGTGCTGGAGAGCGGAGTCGGCTCGGGTGCTCTGAGCATGACGATGCTGCGCTACGGCGCCGAGATCGTCGGCTACGAGATCCGTGAGGACTTCCTCAATCGGGCGTACAACAACGTGCGCAGTTTCCTCGGCGACGATGTGCTCGGTCGCTATCAACTCCAGCTGCGTGATTGCTACGAGGGCATCGCCGAGCGCGATTTCGACCGGGTGGTGCTCGATCTACCCGAGCCGTGGCAGGTGATCCCGCATGCCGCCGAGGCGCTGCGGCCCGGTGGCATCCTGGTGGCCTACACACCTTCGATAATGCAGGCGGCGCAGACCCGTGAGGCAATGGCGAACAAGGCCTGGAGTTTCACCCGCACGCTGGAAGTGCTTCACCGCGGCTGGCACATAGAGGGGCGGGCAGTGCGCCCCGATCACCGGATGGTCGCGCACACCGGCTTTCTCACCACCGGCCGCTTCCTCGGCTGACCCGTTGCCGATCAGGGTTCGATGAAGATGCACTCGCCGGGGCATTCCTCGGCGCTTTCGATGACGGCGTCGAGTCGGCTGTCGGCGAAGCCGGCCATGCCATCGGCGCCCTGGGCATTGCCCTTGGCCGTCGCGTAGATGGTGTCGCCTTCTTTGACGTAGGCCAAGCCGTCGTCGAGCAGGGTGAACACGTCGGGGGCAATCTCCTCGCACAGTCCATCGCCCGTGCACAGATCCTGGTCGATCCACACCTTCATCGCTTAAATCTCCCGTGTCGCTTCGATCTTGTGTCCGCTCTTCGGACGGTTTGGAGCATACCGGCGGCGCGCCCGGCGAACATGGTTTCACGCTCCAATGCGCCACCCGTCACGTGCCCTCTCGGTGTAGGTTCCAGGCATGAGCGAAGTCGAACCCGACGACTCTGTGGCGGTCCTGCGCGCGCAAGCGATCGTACTTACCGACGAGATCGAACAGCTGCGCCAGAAGCTTGGCGACAACCCGAAGCGGTTGCGCGCCCTCGAGGAGCGCCTGCTCGAGACCAAGGGTCAGCTCGCGCACGCCGTCTCGCAGAACGAGAAGCTCAGCTACACCCTGCGTGAGGCCCGTGACCACATTGCTTCGCTGCGCGAGGAGGTCGAGAAGCTCACCCAGCCACCGTCGGCGTACGGGGTCATCGTCGGCAAGAACGACGACGGCACCGTCGACGTGCTCACCGGCGGCCGCAAGATGCGGGTGTCGCTGCACCCCGACATCGAGCAAGATCGGGTCGACCGCGGCTCCGAGGTCGTGCTCAACGAAAGCCTCAACGTCGTGCAGGCGCGCCAGCCCGAGATCTCCGGTGAGGTCGTGACCATCAAGGAACTGCTCGACGACGGCGTGCGGGCACTGGTCGTGGGGCGTGCCGACGAGGAACGAGTATGCGAGTTGGCCGATGCCCTGCGCGGGGTGCACCTGCGCAGCGGCGACAGCGTGCGACTCGACTTGCGCAGCAATCTCTTGCTGGAGAAACTGCCTCGCCAAGAGGTTGAAGACCTGTTGCTGGAGGAGGTCCCCGACATCTCCTATGCCGACATCGGTGGACTCGACGAGCAGATCGAACAGATCGCCGATGCCGTTGAGTTGCCGTTCCTCTACAGCGATCTGTTCGCCGAGCACCAACTGCCCGCGCCAAAGGGCATCCTGCTCTACGGGCCGCCCGGCTGCGGCAAGACCCTGATCGCCAAAGCGGTGGCCAACTCGCTGGCAAAGAAGGTCGCCGAGCGCACAGGCGGCGACAAGGGCCGCAGCTACTTCATCAACATCAAGGGGCCCGAGCTGCTCAACAAGTATGTCGGTGAGACCGAGCGGCAGATTCGCCTCGTCTTCCAGCGAGCGCGTGAGAAGAGCGAGGAGGGCTGGCCCGTCATCGTCTTCTTCGACGAGATGGATTCGATGTTCCGCACCCGGGGTTCCGGAATCTCCTCCGACATGGAGAGCACGATCGTGCCGCAGTTGCTTGCCGAGATCGATGGCGTCGAGGGCCTGCGCAACGTGATCGTGATCGGCGCGACCAACCGTGAAGACCTGATCGATCCGGCGATCTTGCGGCCTGGTCGTCTCGACGTGAAGATCAAGATCGAGCGGCCCAACGACGTGGCCGCCAGGCAGATCTTCGCGCAATATCTGACCGACGAGATACCGATCCATTCCGGTGCCGACGTCGCCGAGATGATCGAGCAGACGGTGGAGGCGATGTTTCGGGAAGACATCACCAACCAGTTCCTGGAAGTCACCTACCAGAACGGTGACAAGGAGACTCTCTACTACAAGGACTTCGCGTCGGGAGCGATGATCGAAAACATCGTTCGGCGAGCGAAGAAGTTGGCGATCAAGCGAGTCATTGCCGGCGGTGAGCGCGGCGTCGGTTTGCGCGATCTGCTCGACAGCATCAAGCAGGAATACAAGGAACACGAAGACTTGCCCAACACCACCAACCCCGACGACTGGGCCAAGATCAGCGGCAAGAAGGGCGAGCGCATCGTGTTCATCCGCACGCTCACCAAGGGCCGCGAAGAGCAGGGGCGCGAGGGTGGCCGCGCCATCGAGCGAGTCGCAACCGGCCAGTACCTCTAGCCGGGTACCTTAACGACATGGCGATCCCGAAGGTCTGCGGAATCGAGACCGAGTACGGCGTCTTCGTCCGCGGGCCGGTCTCCGATGCCGTTGCCAATCCGGTCGCGGCGTCGTCGATGTTGATCAATGCCTACCTGGCGGCAAACAGTCGCAAGGTCGGGTGGGACTTCGAGGACGAACACCCCGGTGTGGATGCCCGCGGGTTCAGTGTCGATGATCTGCTCGCACCCGAGATCGAAACGCACCTGGTCAACGCGGTACTGACCAACGGTGCCCGCTATTACGTCGATCACGCGCACCCCGAGATCAGCACACCCGAGTGTCGCACCGCGCGCGAGGCCTTGGTGTTCGACCGTGCCGCCGAGGAGATCGTGCGAGCAAGCATGATCGCGGCCGTCTCCCAGCTTCCGGCCGGGGCCGAGATCTTGTGCCACAAGAACAACTCCGACGGCAAGGGCAACAGCTACGGGTGCCACGAGAATTACCTGATGGCTCGCGAGGTGCCGTTCGGTCGCATCGTCAGCCAGATCACACCCCATTTCGTGACCCGTCAGATCGTGATCGGGGCAGGCAAGGTCGGGTGCGAGGTCGCGGGGGTGACGGCCAACGAAGTGCCATTCCAAATCAGCCAACGCGCCGACTTCTTCGAGGAGGAGGTCGGGCTGGAGACGACACTGAAGCGGCCGATCGTGAACACCCGCGACGAACCACATTGCGACCCCGACAAATACCGCCGCCTGCATGTGATCGTCGGTGACGCCAATATGAGCGAGACGGCCACGCTGCTGAAGGTGGGGGCGACCGCGATCGTTCTGGCGATGATCGAGGACGATGTGCTTGGCGACGATTTCGCAGTGGCCAATCCGGTCGCCGCCATTCGGCAGGTCAGCCACGACCCGTCACTGCGCCGCACGATCCTGCTACGCGATGGGCGCCGGATCACCGCGCTGGAACTGCAGTGGGGACTGCTTGAGAGTGCGCGCAAGTACGAGCAGGTGCACGGGCTCGACGCGGTCGATGCCGAGGTCGGGCGCGATGTGCTGGTGCGATGGGAAGCAGTTCTCACCGGTTTGGAACACGATCCCGACACGGTCTCCCATCAGGTCGATTGGGTGGCCAAGCGCCGTCTCGTCGATGCCTACGCCGAGCGTCACGAGCTTCGGCCAGGTGATTCGCGCCTCAAGGCGCTCGATCTGCAGTACCACGACCTGCGCCGCGACCGCTGCCTGGCCCTGCGGGTGGGGCTGGAGAAGTTGACCGACGACGATGAAGCAAAAGCAGCGATGACGAACCCGCCGACCACCACCCGGGCGTACTTCCGAGGTCGTTGCCTGGATAAATGGCCCGGTCAGATTGTGGCCGCCAACTGGGACAGCGTGGTCTTCGATCTCGGGCGCGACCCGCTTCGGCGTGTCCCGATGATGGAACCGCTGCGCGGGACGGCGGAATCGGTCGCTAGGTTGATCGATGAGAGCGACACCCCGGCCCAGTTGCTGGCCCGGCTGGGGCAATAGCGAGATCCAGGTACCCTGCGGCGAGACGAGGGAGGCAAGATGGCTGAGCGCACACAGAAGCAGAAACCGGCGGCGAACCGCACCGACGAGGCGGTAACCGATGCGCCGGCGGTTCCCGCGACAGGGGACAAGTTGAAAGCCGAGCTCGACGACCTGCTCGACGAGATCGACGGGGTGTTGGAGACCAACGCCGAGGACTTCGTCAAGTCGTACGTTCAAAAGGGTGGCCAATAGCCCCATGTCGATGCCGATGTTCCGGCCCGGATCCGATCCAGGCTCCAACTTCCCCGAGCTGCTGAAGCGAGTCGGTCTCGCGACCACCGGCGGCGACTCGATCGGCGACCTGTCGGTACCGCACGCCACCACCTGCGTCGCGTTGCGCTTCACCGATGGGGTAGTGATGGCCGGCGATCGGCGCGCCACCAGCGGCAACCTGATCAGCCATCGGGGCATGGAGAAGGTCGTGCAGGCCGACGAGTTCAGTGGCGTGGCGATTGCCGGTGCGGCCGGACCATCGATGGAGATGGTGAAGCTGTTCCAATTGCAACTCGAGCACTACGAGAAGGTCGAGGGCGGATCGCTGAGCCTGGAGGGCAAGGCCAACCAGCTCAGCATGATGGTGCGCGGCAACCTGCCCGCCGCGTTGCAAGGGATGGTGGTCGTGCCGATCTTTGCCGGCTACGACGTTCGCCGGGGCAATGGTCGACTGTTCACCTACGACGTAACGGGCGGTCGCTACGAAGAGTCCGACTATGTAGCCACCGGCTCGGGCATGTTGCACGCGGGTACCGTCGTCAAGATCGGCTGGCGCGACTCGCTCGATCGTGCCGCGGCGATCGCGCTGGCCTGCCGCGGATTGTGGGAAGCCGCCGATGCAGATTCGGCAACCGGCGGACCCGACGCACTGCGCGGCATCTACCCAACTGTTGCCATCATCACCGAGCACGGATGGAGCCGTGTCGACGACGCCGAACTCGCCGCCGTCTTCGAGGCGATAGCAGGCGAGGTGCGCTCCCGGTGACTGGACCAGCCTGATGAATATGCCCTTCTACGTCGCACCTGAGCAGGTGATGAAGGATCGAGCCGATTATGCGCGCAAGGGCATCGCCCGTGGCCGCGCGTTGGTGGCGGTTCGCTACGCCGACGGAATCGCACTCGTCGCCGAGAACGCAAGCAACACCCTGCGCAAGATCAGCGAAATTTACGACCGCATTGCGTTCGCCGGCGTCGGCAAGTACAACGAGTTCGATCAGCTCCGCGTTGCCGGCGTTCGTGCCGCCGACCTCAAGGGCTATCAGTACAGCCGCGACGACGTCGATGCGCGCAGCCTGGCCAACAACTATGCACAGATACTCGGGCAGATCTTCACCCACGAGATGAAGCCGATGGAGGTCGAGATCCTGGTTGCCGAAGTCGGGGTGGTACCCGAAGGCGACCAGGTGTTTCACATCCTCTACGACGGAACCGTCGTCGACGAGAAGCAGTACACAGTGCTCGGCGGCGACGCCGAGGCCATCGGTGGCCACATGAAGCAGGCCTATGTCGACGGTCAATCGCTTGAGGATGCTGTGCGCGAGGCCACGGTGGCGCTGGCCGGCGCCGAGCGCAAGCTCACCGCGACCGACCTGGAGGTGGCCGTGCTCAGCCGCGTGAATGGTCGCCGCTGCTTCCGCCGGATGACTGATGCGATGGTCGCCACCGCCCTGGGTGAGTGATCTGTGTCGCGGTTAGGCGCCGTTGATCTCAACTGCGATGTAGGTGAAGGCTTCGGGCACTGGCCCGGCGGCCCGGACGAAGAGCTGATGCGAACTTCGACATCGGTGAATGTTGCCTGCGGGTTTCATGCCGGCGACCCTTCGATCATGCGTCGCACGTGCGAGCTCGCCGAGATACGAGGCTGTGCGATCGGTGCCCAGGTCGGCTACCCCGACCTGGTTGGGTTCGGTCGTCGGTTCATCGATATGCGCGCCGGGGAACTCACCGATGCGGTGCTGTATCAACTGGGAGCGCTCGCTGCCTTTGCGCGTGCGTGCGGTAGCCGGGTGCGATACGTCAAACCGCACGGCGCGCTCTACAACGCGATCGTCGACCACGCCGCACAAGCGAAAGCGGTGGTCGCGGCCGTGCAGCAATACGATGCGGCGCTGCCGCTACTTGGTCTGCCAGGGTCGGTGGCGCGCCAAGAGTGCGATACGGCCGGCGTGCGTTATGTGCCGGAAGGGTTTGCCGATCGCGCGTACACGCCCGAGGGTCGCCTGCTCGCGCGCAATCTCGCGGGTGCGTTGATCACCGACCCGACAACCGCCGCCGAACAGGCGCTCGCATTGGCCAAGTCGGGTGTCGAGTCGATTTGCGTTCACAGCGATACTCCCGGTGCAACGAAGATCCTCGATGCCGTCGCCCGGGCGTTGACGGCCGGCGGGTACGACCTAACGCCGTTCGTGAAGTGAAGTTGCTGCCGTACGGTCCGCGGGCAGTGTTGGCGGAGTTCGATTCACTGGCCGAGGTGATGGCCGCGGCCGCGGCATGGCGAGCAGCGCGCCTGACAGGCGTCGTCGATGTCGTGCCGGCTGCGCGTACCGTGCTTGTTGTCCACGATGGATATTTCGACGCCGCCTCACTGGTGCAACCACAGCCTGCCCACGACGCGGTCGCGGTCGGACAGCTGGTGACGATTGACACCGCCTACGACGGCGAAGACCTGGCCGCCGTCGCCGACTCCGTTGGCATGTCGGCCGACGAAGTCGTGCAGGCGCATTCGGCGGCCGAGTACACGGTTGCGTTCTGCGGTTTCATGCCCGGGTTCAGCTACCTGGTCGGCCTCGATCGGCGTTTGGTCGTCGCTCGCCGGGCGACGCCGCGCACGCGCGTCCCGGCTGGAAGTGTCGCGATCGCTGCTGAATTCAGTGCTGTCTACCCGCGTGAGAGTCCAGGGGGCTGGCACCTGCTCGGGCGCACCGAGCAATCGATGTGGGACGAACGGCGCCTACCGCCGGCACTGTTGCCGCCGGGCACACGGGTGAGGTTTCGACCGCGATGATCACGGTGCGATCGTGGGGGATTGCCGGACGCGTGGTCGATGGAGGGCGAGCCGGCCTGCTCTCGGTCGGCATCAGCCGCGGTGGCGCTGTCGACACCGAGTCGCTGGCGCTCGCCAATCGACTGGTCGGCAACGCGGCCGACACTTGCGCGCTGGAGACTTCCGGTGGCATGACCCTGGAGTTCGGCGAGACAACCGCCATCGCCGTCACCGGCGCCGTCGCCGAGATCGGCGTGTCCGCCGGTCCACCGGTCGGGTGGGGAACCGTCGCGGCCTTGCCGGCGGGTAGCACGCTGCGCGTGGGCCGAGTGCTCGATGGCGCGCGGGTCTATGTAGCCGTCCACGGCGGGCTCAGCGGCGACGCCGAGGTCGGCAGGTTGGGTTTGGGCCCCGACCCGGGGGTCGCCGCCGCAGCGCTGAGCGTTCCGAGACCGGCGGCGGTCACGTCGCTGCGCGTCTGGCCCGGCCCGCGCATCGCCTGGTTCGTCGAGGGGACATGGCAGCGTCTCTGTACGTCTGTGTATGTCGTCACCGACACCAATCGAGTTGGCACCCGCTTGATCGGGCCGCCACTCGAGCTTGTCCGTCGGCGGGAGTTGCCATCGGAGGGCCTCGTCGAGGGTGCAATCCAGGTGCCCGTCGATGGGCAGCCGATCATCATGCTCGCCGATCATCCGACCACCGGCGGATACCCGGTGATCGCAGTTGTCGATCCCGCCGACGTGCATCACGCAGCCCAGGCCGCGCCGGGTACCGAGCTGAGGTTCACCGCCTGCGCCTGACGGGGCTTCGTGCCTGCGCTACGGTGCGCGCATGGAGCGGCGCATCTACGGACTCGAGAACGAGTACGGAGTCACCTGCACCTTGCGCGGGCAGCGCCGCCTGAGCCCCGACGAGGTTGCCCGCTACCTGTTTCGGCGCGTTGTCAGCTGGGGTCGCAGTAGCAACGTGTTCCTGCAGAACGGCGCGCGGCTCTACCTCGATGTCGGTTCCCACCCCGAGTACGCGACGCCCGAGTGCGACAGCCTCTACGACGTCGTCGTGCACGACAAGGCTGGCGAGCGCATTCTGGAGAGCCTGTTGCAATCAGCTGAGCAGCGTCTGCGCGAGGAGGGCATTCGCGGCACGATCTACCTCTTCAAGAACAACACCGACTCAGCTGGTAACAGCTACGGCTGTCACGAAAACTTTCTGACCAACCGCGCCGACGACATGGCTCACTACGCCGAAGTGCTCATTCCGTTCTTCGTCAGCCGGCAGATCTTCACCGGCGCGGGCAAGGTGTTACAGACCGCACGTGGCGCGATGTTCTCGATGGCCCAACGAGCAGAGCACATATGGGAAGGCGTCAGCAGCGCGACGACGCGCAGCCGACCGATCATCAACACTCGTGACGAGCCGCACGCCGACGCCGAGCGCTATCGACGGCTGCATGTCATCGTCGGCGACAGCAACATGAGTGAATACACGACGTTCGTCAAGGTCGGTTCCGCAGCGTGCATGTTGCGGATGCTCGAAGACCCATCCGCGGTGCTTCGGGACATGACGCTGGAGAACCCAATCAGGGCAATTCGTGACATCAGTCACGACATCACCTGTCGGCGCAAGGTGCGCTTGGCGAACGGTCGTGAGGTCAGCGCGCTCGACATCCAACGTGAGTATCTCGACCGCGCGCTGCGCTATGCCGACACGAAAGGCTTCCCCCCGCTGGAGCAGAAGGCCTTGGATATGTGGGAGCACTGCATCAGCACAATCGAGAACGATCCCCTGAAACTCGACCGCGAGATCGATTGGGTGATCAAGTACCGGCTGCTGGAGGCATATCGAGCCCGGCACGACCTTGCGCTCGGGCACGCGCGGGTTCAACTCCTCGACCTGCAGTATCACGACATCTGCCGCGACCGCAGCCCGTTCTACAAGCTGCAGGATCGCGGCATGATCGAACGAATGTGCGTCGACGCCGACATTGAGGCCGCGGTCGACACGCCACCCCAGACAACGCGTGCCCGCCTGCGCGGCGAGTTCATCAAGAAGGCCAAGGAACGCAAACGCGACTACACGGTCGACTGGGTTCACCTCAAGCTCAACGATCAGGCCCAGCGAACCGTGCTGTGCAAAGACCCTTTCCGCAGCCGCGATGAGCGGGTCGAGAAGTTGATCGCTTCGTTGTAGACCGTCCGCCGGTAGCGTGTAGCAGATGTCGGACGAGCTCCCGGAGATTCAATCGGCCGACGATCGGGTCGAAGCGAGCCTGGCGCGCAAGAAGCACAAGAAGGGCAACGTCTGGGTCGAGTGGGTTGTCGTCGTCGCCGTTGCGATCAGCGCCGCGCTGCTGGTGCGGGCGTATGTCCTGCAGCAGTTCGCCGTTTCAGGCAGCTCGATGTACTCCACCTTGCACAACGGCGACCGGGTGCTGGTCAACAAGCTCAGCTATCGGCTGCACGATCCGCGACGCGGTGATGTGGTGGTGCTCAAGACGATCGAGTCGATTGGCGAGCGAGATCTGATCAAGCGAGTCGTGGCCCTACCCGGTGAGACGGTCGAGTATCGCCAGTGTGTGCTTTCTGTCGACGGCGTCGTGGTTGTCGAGCCCTACCTCGATCCGGAGGTCGTGAAGCCGAACAACTGCGGCGCCGACCAAGGCGCCCTGGTGGTACCCGACGAGTTCGTCTTCGTAATGGGCGACAATCGGGCCGGTTCGAAAGACAGCCGTGATCTCGGTGCGATTGCCTTCGACGACCTGATCGGTAGGGCTTTCGTCGTCATCTGGCCGATCGGCGATTGGCAGTGGCTCTAGGTCTAGCTCTAGGTCGCGGAGTCGTAACTGTTTAGCGCCGCGACCATTCGATCCGGGTAGTCGCTGAATACGCCGTCGAGACCCATGCGCAGACAGCGCTTGAGGATGTAGTCCTCCTGCATGTCCCACCCGAAAGCGACGCGTTCGAAGCGGTGGAACAGCACCACCAGTCCTCCCGACCATTCACTGTGGTGCAAGTTGATGGCATCGATGCCGTTACTGCGCAAGGTAGCTGCCCGTCGCTCGGCACCCTCCTTGATGCGTTGCAAGCGAGTGCTGTCGACCAACTTGGCACCGTGACCGCGCAGAGCCAGCAGCGACTCCCAAACTGGTGAGCACAACCAGAGCCGTTCGATCATCGCCGGAGCGAAATCGCGAACGACGTCGATGACAAGTTGACCAGCTTGCGGATCCTTGAGGTCGAGCGACAGTTGGTAATCCGTTCCGCACTCCCGCAGCAGGTCGGTCAGCGAGGGGATGTGCGCGGGCAAGTCGGCGCGGCGAAAGCCGGCGATCGGCTTTCCCTTGCCCATCGCCCGTTTGACGAGCCCGTCATGATCGAGCACGGGAATGCCATCGGCGGTTACCCAGACGTCGCTCTCCAGTCCGGTGGCCCCGAACTTGAGACCAAGCGCAAAGCCAGCCAAAGTGTTCTCGGCGGCGTATGCCCGAGCGCCACGGTGGGCAAAGCCGATTGGGATTGCCAACTGGGACGGAAGCCGTTGCTGCACCTGATGATGATGTCATGGTGAAGCTGTGCTACCCGAGTTGGCCTCATAGACTCGCGTGTGTGTTCAACCTCACCGGCAGCGAGATCGCCTTCTTGGTGCTAATCGGTCTCATCGTCCTCGGGCCCGAGAAGCTGCCCGACGCGGTGCGCAGGTTCACCAAGGGTTACAACGAATTCAAGAAGATGGCCGGCGGGTTTCAGGGCGAGATGAAGCAGGCGTTCGAGGAGCCGATGCGCGAACTTCGCGGCACGGCCGATGCAGTCAGAAAGGCCGCCGAATTCGACATCGGTCTCGATCTCAAGGGTCTCGACCTCAAACCCACAGACGTCAAGAAACCGGAAGCGGTCGCCCCTTCCGACGGCGGCCTGAACTTCGGCACCGCCAACCCGCGTCGCCAACAGCGCAAGGCACGAGACATCTCGCAGCAGTCCGCGGCGGATGCGCCGGCAGATGAAGCGCGGGGATCCGGCGAATGAAGGTTCCCTTCCGGGGCAGCTCGAAAGCCAAGGATGCGGTCTCCGACGATCGGATGACGCTCACGCAGCACCTCGGTGAGCTACGCACACGCATCATCCGTTCGGTGTTGGCAATCATCGTCGGCATCATCGTGTTGTTGGCGTTCTACGACCAGGTGCTCGAGTTCATGCGCAAGCCGTACGAGCAGCTGTGCAAGGACAATCCAAACCTCAACTGTGAACTGCAATTCCTCAGTCCGACGGAGGGTCTGACCACCCGCCTCTCGATCTGCACGTACGGCGGCATCATTCTCGCGATGCCGGTGATTCTCTGGCAGATATGGCGGTTCATCGTGCCCGCCCTCCACGCCAAGGAGAAGAAGTACGCGATTCCATTCATCCTCTCGTCGGTGCTGCTGTTCATCATGGGTGCTGCCGTCGCATACCTCACGCTCACACCGGCGCTCGACTTTCTCATCTCCTGGGCCGGTAGTGATGTGCAGGCAAACTTCCAGGTGAGCAAATACGTGTCGCTGTTCGGTCTCATGCTCGCCGCATTCGGCATCACGTTCGAATTCCCGGTACTGCTTGTCTTCCTGCAACTTGTCGGGGTGCTCAGCCCGCAGACCCTCATGAAGCAGTGGCGCTACGCCGTGGTCATCATCTTCGTCATCGCTGCGCTCATCACTCCCAGCGGCGACCCCTACTCGATGATGGCGATGGCGGCCCCGATGACGATCTTCTACGGCATCGCGGTGCTCATCGGGCGCGTCGCGCAGAAACGAAAGCAAGCACGCGAAGCCGCGGCCTGACACGATAACTACGTGCGCGCCGACCGGGCAGAGCTGATCGCCCACTACCCATTCCCTCTGGACGACTTTCAGGCTCGCTCGCTGGATGCGCTGGACGAGGGAGAGTCGGTGCTGGTCGCTGCTCCGACCGGAAGTGGAAAGACGGTCGTGGCCGAATACGCGATCGACGCGGCGATCGCCGATGGCAGACGCGCGTTCTACACCGCACCGATCAAGGCGCTCTCCAATCAGAAGTATCACGACCTGATCGAGCGGCTCGGACCGCAGCGGGTTGGCCTGCTCACCGGCGACAATACGATCAACGGCGACGCCGACGTGGTGGTGATGACCACCGAGGTGCTGCGCAACATGATCTACGCGCGTAGTCCCGGTCTGCGCGACCTGGCGGTCGTGGTTCTCGACGAGGTGCACTTCCTGCAGGACACCTACCGCGGACCCGTCTGGGAGGAAGTGATCATTCATCTACCGGCCCACGTGCGTTTGGTCTGCCTCTCGGCGACGGTCAGCAACGCAGCTGAACTTGCCGAGTGGATCAGCACGGTTCGTGGGCCGACGCGAACGGTGTTGGAGGATCGACGGCCGGTGCGACTGGACAATCACTACCTGATTGGTGATCAGACGCACGATCGGATGCACCTGCTGCCGGTATTGGTGAGTGGCCGCCCCAACACCGATGCAATTCGTCTCGACGCCGAAGCCGCGCGTCACAATCGAAAACAGCACGGCCGCCGACGACTGTTCACACCCTCGCGGCTGGAAGTGATCGAGCTGCTCGATGCGCACCACATGCTGCCTGCGATCTATTTCATCTTCAGCCGCAATCAGTGCGACGAGGCGGCGAAGTCGTGTCTCGGTGCCGACGTGCGGTTGACGTCGGCAGCCGATCGCGATCGAATTCGCGAGATTGTCGATGAGCGACTAGGTGGCATCGACCCTGCCGACCTGGCGGTGCTCGGGTACGGGCAGTTCTTGGCCCAACTGGAGGCAGGAGTGTCGTGTCATCACGCCGGCATGGTGCCGCCCTTCAAGGAAGTCGTCGAAGCATGTTTCGTGGAAGGACTGGTGAAGGCGGTCTTTGCGACCGAGACGTTGGCGGTTGGAATCAACATGCCCGCGAAGACGGTGGTCATCGAGAAGCTGAGCAAGTTCACGGGCGATCACCACACCTTTCTTACTGCCGGCGAGTACACGCAACTCACCGGGCGCGCCGGTCGACGCGGGCTCGACGACCTCGGGCATGCAGTCGTGCTGTGGAGTCCGTTCGTGCCTTTCGAGCAGGTTGCAACTCTTGTGAGCAGCAGGACGTTCCATCTCAACTCCGCCTTCCGTCCGACCTACAACATGGCGGCCAACCTGGTTAGGTCATACACCAGCGAACGCGCGCATCACCTGCTCAACCTGTCGTTCGCCCAGTACCAGGCCGATCGCGATGTGGTCAAGTTGGAAGCAAGGCTCGAGCGCCGACAACTTCAGTTGGCCGAGTATCTGGATCGCGCCCGCAGCCCGTTCGGTGACCTGGAGGAGTATCGCCGGCTGAAGAAGCAAGGCGAACGACCGTCGCCGGGTCCGGTACTTCGTGACGACCCGGTGACGCTGGCGTTGCTGCGTGTGCGGCCCGGCGACATCTTGCATGTCGAAAAGGGTCGTCATGTGGGGCGTGTGGTTGTCCTCTCCAACGCTCATCGCAAGGGCGGGGTGCGCTTGACGGGACTCACCACGCGGCGCGATCTGCTGATGCTCACCGCCGCCGACTTCGATGAGCCGCCGACGGCAATCGGTCGGATGGAGCTGCCGGCCGACTATGCACCGAACCGCAACGACTTCCAGCGGCGGGTTGCGGCCACACTCGAGAAGGCGGAGGTAACCGTCGCTCCGCGTCGGCGGCGCGCGGCGCAGGCCTTCTATGAAGGTGGACACCCTGTCGAGGACGACCCGGATCTCGCCGATCGGATGAAGGCGGCGACGCAGGCCGACCGGTGTGCGCGCGAGGTCGAGGAGTTGCGGGTGCGCGTTCAAGGCCGCAGTCAGTCGATTGCGCGCGACTTCGATCGTGTCCTGCGCGTGCTTCAGACCTGGGGCTACGTCGACGGGTGGTCACTCACCGATGGTGGAGTGATATTGGCCCGGCTGTTCCATGAGTGCGATCTTCTGGTAGTCGAGAGCCTGCGGCAGGGTCTGCTCGATGGCCTCGATCCGCCGGCGTTGGCCGGGTTGGCCAGCGTGTTCGTCTACGAGCATCGCAGCCCTGATCCACCGCCGGCGCCTTGGTATCCGTCGCCGCTCGTGCGCCGGCGCTGGCAGTCGATTGCGCGCATCAGCTACGAGATGCAAGATGCCGAGGAGGAGGCCGGGTTGGCGGTGCATCGGGCTCCAGATCCGACTTTCGTCGCCGTCGCCTATGCATGGGCGGCGGGGGAGGGTTTCGCCGAGGTCGTTGCCGCCGAGGAACTGTCCGGTGGCGATTTCGTGCGCACGATGAAGCAACTCATCGACCTGCTACGGCAATTGGCATTGGTGGCGCCGACGAAGGAGACGCGACATAGCGCCGATGCCGCAGCCCAGTCTCTGTTTCGGGGTGTTGTCGCGGCATCGAGTGCCATCACCGACACCGACACGGATGCGGCGTGACCATTCGCAAAGGCGTTCCGTGGGGCCAGACCGTGCCATCACCAACCGATCTGCTCGTGGTCCCGACCGATCGCGATGCGCGCGAATTCGTGGTCGGTCAGCGCCTGAGACAAGCGGAGCACCGTGGTGCCCTGCGGCCGCTCGGTCTCGGTGGCGGCGACCTGGCGCGAACAATGGGGGGTGGTCACGACCGCTTTCCGGGGATGGTGACCGAGGCGCCGATCGACCTGCTTCGAGTGCAGTCGGGTGAGCGGGTCACATGGGCGGTGGCGCACGTCATCGCCCGGCGCAGGTGGTGGAGCGGTGAAGTGCTGTTCGCGATGAACGCGCAATTCCTCAGCCAGCACGGCCGCTGTTACGACGTGGCGCCGCGTTCGCACCCCAACGATGGCAAGGTCGACATTGTGCACGTGTCGGCCGACATGCGTCGACGGGCGCGTCACGCGGCCGCGCGGAGGGCTCGCACCGGAACTCATCTACCGCATCCGCAGCTGATGGCAAGCCAGGTCTCGGAGCTCGCCGTGACCTTCGAGCGTCCACTGGTGCTGTGGGTCGACGGCCGGCGGTGGGGTACCGCGCGCGATCTCAGTATCGCTGTCGAACCCGACGCACTCATCGTGTACGCCTGAGCCCCTCGGCGACCCGCGGCTAGGGTCGAATCCGTGAAGGCGTGGATCCTCGATGCATCACCGGGCAATTACCGCTTCGGCGAAATCGATCTGCCGGTGCTCGGCGACGACGACGTGCGTGTGCGTGTCGTCGCCAGCGCACTCAACCATATGGACCTGTGGGTTACGCGTGGCTTGCCCAAACCGCCGCTGCCGCACGTGCCCGGTTGCGACGTCGCGGGAGTCGTCGACGCCGTTGGGTCCGCGGTGGTGAACGTCGCCGTTGGTGACGAGGTTGTGATCAATCCGGGCGTTTCCCCGCTGGCCGAGATTGCCGCCCTGGGAATCGACAGCCCGATGGGGCCGGGCTTCTTCATCTACGGCGAACACTGTTGGGGCGGCCATGCCGAATACGCGATCGCCCCCAGCCGCAATGTGCGCCTGCGCCCCATAGGGCGTTCGTGGGAGGAGTGCGCGGCGTACCCGCTTGCGTACCTCACCGCCTACCGAATGTTGCGCCGAGCGCGCGCCGAGGCCGGCCAGACGGTGTTGGTGGTCGGCATCGGTTCCGGCGTGTCGTGTGCGGCGCTGGCAATCGCCAAGCACAGGGGTTGCTCTGTGATCGTGACCAGCCGTAGCGAAGCCAAGCGCGCCGAGGCGCTGGCGATGGGCGCGGTCGCCGTTCACGACAGTGCGGCAAGCAAGTGGCCGGTGGAGGCCGATGTAGTGATCGAGAGCGTTGGCCCGGCGACATGGGAGCAATCCATTCGGTCACTCAAGCCTGGTGGCCGGCTGGTCGTCTGCGGCGGAACGTCCGGCGCGAAGGTCGAGCTCAATCTGCCGCGGCTGTTCTTCAAGCAAAACGAGATCATCGGCAGCACGATGGGGAGCTATGAGGAATTCGACGCGGTGACAGATCTGATTACGCAAGGCGTGGCCGTCCGGATCGATCGCGAATACCCGCTCAGCGAGTACGAGGACGCGGTCGCTCGTCTGGAGAACGGTGAGCAACTGGGCAAGATCGTGCTGCGGCACGGGGAAGGTTGATAATGGAAATCGAGACCGTCAAGCAGCAAGTTTGCGACCGGGTAGATGAACTTGCGGGCGAGTTGATCGACGCCAGCCATCAGATCCACGCACACCCGGAGCTGAATTTCGAGGAGACCTTTGCACACGGTCTACTCACCGACATGCTCGAGCGCCACGGCCTCGCACCGACGCGGCATGCGTACGACATCGAGACTGCCTTCGATGCTGTTGCCGGCAAGAGTGGACCGACGATCGCGGTCTTGTGCGAATACGACGCGCTGCCGGGCATCGGCCACGCATGCGGCCACAACATCATCGCTACTGCCGGTCTCGGCGCTGGCCTCGCGGCCGCGGCAGTTGCCGACGCCGCGGGCGGGCGCGTGCGCATCATGGGCACTCCGGCCGAGGAAGGCGGTGGTGGCAAGGTGCGCATGGCGCGTGCCGGTGCGTTCGACGGTGTCGACGCGGCGATGATGGTGCATCCCGCCGATGCCGACCTCGTGGCGATGGATTGCATCGCGATTCAGGAGTTGATCGTGGCCTATGAGGGGAAGGCGGCTCATGCCGCGGCCGCTCCGTGGGACGGTCGTAATGCTCTCGACGCTGCCGTGTTGGGCTACATGAACATCGCTGCGCTGCGCCAGCACATTCGACCCAACGAGCGACTGCACGGGATCTTCACCAGGGCCGGTGACAAGCCCAACATCGTCCCCTCGGCCACGGAGATGGATTGGTACGTGCGCTCCGGCACGATCTCGTCGCTGCAACCGCTCAAGCAGCGGGTGCTTGCCTGTTTGGAAAGTGCGGCGACAGCGTGTGGTTGCACGATGAGTCATCAATGGGTCGACAACACATACGCCGACATGATCGACAACGGGCCGATGGTGCAGGCCTATGCGATCAACGCCGGTCGCTTGGGTCGCACCGTCCTCGACCCGGTCACGAGCGGCCGACACGTGGTGGGCAGCACTGACATGGGCAACATCAGTTACCTGGTGCCCTCGATCCATCCGATGATCAAGGTCGCTCCCGACGGTGTGCCGATCCACAGCGTCGACTTCGCCAGGTGGGCGGCGAGCGCCGAGGGGGATCTGGCGGTCCTCGATGGCGCCAAGGCGATGGCGATGACGGTGATCGACCTCTGGCTGTCACCCGCTGTGTTGGCCCAAACGCAGGCCGTATTTGCCGAGCGCCCCACGGGCGTCGACGTGCTCTAGGTTGGACCGCGACTAGGCACCGGCATCCCCGCCGACCTGGGGCGCTCACCGTACAATCCTCGTCCGTGACGGTATATGTTCCCGAGGAATACACCGCCGCCGAGGCCGATGTTCTTCGCCGATATTTCACCAATCTCGACGGACCGGTTTTCGCTCTCGTCAATCTTCCCGAGGTAGTGAAGGGCGCGCTGTTCGCGCGCTATAGCCGCAGCCCGAAGAGCCTGCGGCGCTTGTTCCTCGACGAATTCGTCGGTGATCTCGATATCTCCGGTGACGTAACCGTCGACGCCACCGTCGGTCTCGAACGGGCCGAAGAACTGTACGAGAAGGTCTTCTATGAGTACGGCGACGACTCAGTGGCCCAACTCGGCGGCGTTCATCTCGCGTGTGAGCAGGCTTCGAATATCCTCACCAAGGTCCTCGAGTGGGGCCGGCTGATGAGCTACCTCGAACAAAGCACTCGCTACATCAGCTACGACGCCCGACTCGGTGGGCGGTTCCGCTTCTATCGCGACCCGGCGATTCTCTCCAGTCGCTTTGGCACTCGCTACGTCGGCGACATGGACCGCATGTTCGACAGTTACAGCCTGCTGCTCAACAAGGTCACGGAGTACGTGCGCGCCACCGTGCCCCACGAAGCCGGCGACAGCGACTTCGTCTATCGCACGGCTACCAGGGCCAAGGCCCTCGACGCAGTCCGCGGCGTGCTGCCCGCCGCATCGCTCAGCAACGTCGGCATCTATGGATCCGGCCAGGCGTTCGAAGCGTTGCTCGTGCGCATGAGGGCGCATCCGCTGCCTGAGGCGCGGCACTACGCCGACCTCATGCTGCACGAGTTGCGTAAGGTGATTCCGAGCTTTCTACGTCGCGTCGATACCCTCGATCGTGGCGGCCGGTGGAGCAACTACCTGAGCACCACCCGCGAGAACACCAGCGAACTGGTCGCGTCGTTGTTTTCAGGAACACCAGTGGAACAGGTGCCCGCGGTGCAGCTTGTCGACTTCGACCCCGATGCCGAGGACAAGTTGCTGGCGGCGATCTGTTATCCGCTTGCCCACATTCCCGAGCAGCAGATTGCCGAGCGCGTGCGCCAACTCGGTCCGACCGAGCGTTTGGCGTTGCTCAAGGCTTACGTCGGCGAACGCGAGAATCGGCGCTACAAACCGGGCCGCGCCTTCGAGCGGGTCGACTATCGCTTCGATGTTCTCAGCGACTACGGCGCCTTCCGTGATCTACAGCGGCATCGCATGCTGTCCATCGAGTGGCAACAGTTGACTCCCAATCACGGGTACGTGAGATCCGAGCTTGTGGAGGAAGCGGGCATGGCGGAGGTGTTCGACGACTCGATGGCGCGCTCTGCGGCGCTGTACGACGCACTCAAGGACGAGTTCCCGCTGCAGGCCCCTTACGCGGTCAGCATGGCGTATCGCCTGCGCTACACGATGCAATTCAATGCGCGCGAAGCGATCCACATGCTCGAACTGCGATCCTCGCCGCAGGGCCACCCGTCGTACCGACGCATCGTCCTCGAGATGCACCGACTGATCGCGGAACAGGCCGGCCACCGCGCCGTTGCCTCGGCGATGACGCACCTCACCACCGAGGCGCCGGAGTTGGAGCGGTTGGAGGCCGAGCGCCGCGCGGCGGCACGCCGTGGCGCCACCTGACCGGGTGAACTGTGACCGTTGTCACACCATCAGCATCGAACGTCCGGCGGTGGTCGCCGTAGTATCCCGGGCCTCGCGGGGTGACGGACAACAGGGTCACGGACAAGGATCGAATTGATGGCTAGGAAGAAGAAGGTCACGGAGCCGGAAGTTGAATTCGAGCCGATCGTCGAGGAGCCCGACGAAGACAACGATGCCGAGGCCGAACTCGATCCCGGTGAACTCGATGAGGATGCCCTCGAGGAAGACGTGCTGGTCGAAGACGACGACTTCGTCGCGCTCGACGACGAGTTCGAAGTCCTCGAAGAAGACGAGGAGGAGGAAGACGACGTCGACGGGCCAGTTCGCCGCTCGGTTACAACCGACGACGAGGACGACGACGACGAGACGCCGGCGCCCGACGACGTGGAAGCCGACCTCGACACGATTCTCAAGGATCGGCTGGTGGCAACCGACGACGAGGATGAGGGCGAGGAGGAGGGTCCCGAAGAGCGCGGCGAGTCGGCAGATCGCATTCAACCCAAACGAGCCGACGAGAAATTGTGCCCGGCGTGTTTCCTGCTCGTGCGCCAAGGTGCCCCTGTGTGCCCAGTCGGCGACGACGAATGCCCACTGTTCCGCTGAGAGCGCGATGACCGATCAGCGCGCAGTCCGAGACCGGGTGCTTGAACTTTTCGTGTTCGCCCCGGCCGGGGTGGTGCGCAAGGTGCGCGATGATCTGCCCGGACTGGTTGCGGCCGGTCGCCGGGAAGTCGAGAATCGAGTACGCGTGGCTCACTGGGTAGGTGAGATGGCAGTTACGTACGGGCTCAATGAGGTGCGCCGCCGCCTCGATGAGCAGGCACCGTCCACGGTCGACGGCGAGGACGAGGACGAGACCCTGACCGCGGCGCCGCCATTCGACGGTTTCGACGAGCTGCCGGCGCTGGAATTGGTGCAGCTGTTGCCAAGGTTTCCTGCGGCCGAGCTGGAGATCATTCGTGCCTATGAAGCGCAACAACGTGCGCGCCGCACGGTGCTTGCCAAACTTGATCAACTACTTGGCGTCTGATGCACCAGCAAGTGCGTCTGCTGGCGATTGACGATGCGCCCGCCGTTGCGCAGCTGGAGCGTGAGGCAAGGGCGCTGTTGCAACACCAGCGTGGCGGTCCTGACTTGTTGGCCGAGCGATCCGCCGTGGGGGACTGGACCGACCATGTTGGCAACATCGATCTACCGACTTGGGTCGGCACGATCGATGGGTCGGTGCTGGCGTACCTCGAGTTGTGCGTGATGGCCGGCGCCGCCGAC